>NZ_JBHVKN010000016.1:0-45889 GCF_042798075.1 Nocardioides sp. NPDC057772 | reverse complement strand
ACCCGGACCGACCTGGTCGACCGACCCCCAGGAGATCTTCGACGAGCTCCGAGCCGCCACGAAGGGCGGCAAGGCCGACTACAGCGGCATCACCTACGACCGCATCCGCGAGGAGGACGGCGTGTTCTGGCCGTGCCCGGAGGGCAGCGAGGGCACCCCGCGGATGTTCACCGACTCCTTCTTCCACCCCGACGGCCGGGCTCGCTTCATCGATGTCGACCACCGCGGGGCGGCCGAGCAGCCGACCGCCGACTACCCGCTCCACCTGACCACCGGCCGGGTGCTCGCGCAGTACCAGTCCGGTGCCCAGACCCGGCGGATCAAGGACCTTCCCGACGAGGGCGCCTTCGTCGAGATCCATCCGCTGCTGGCCGACCGCGTCGGCGCCCACGACGGCGACCCGGTCGTCGTCCGCACCCCGCGCGGCGAGATGAAGGCGCCCGCCCGGATCGTGACCACGATCCGCCCGGACACGGTCTTCGTACCGTTCCACTGGGTCGGCGCCAACAAGCTCACCAACGACGCCCTCGACCCCTCCAGCCGGATGCCGGAGTTCAAGGTCTGTGCCGCGGCGGTGAGCGCATGAGCGAGCGCATGACCGAGCCCATGACCGAGCGCAGGATCGTCATCATCGGTGGTGGCATGGCCGCGGCGCGGCTCGTCGAGGGACTGGTCGCGCGCGGCCTCGGCCCGCAGACGACCGTGCTGGCGGAGGAGCAGCACGTGCCGTACAACCGGATCCTGCTCTCCGCGGTGCTCGAGGGCACCCACCGCCCCGGGGCGCTCGCGCTCCGCGAGAAGCAGTGGTACGCCGACCGGGGCGTCGACCTCCGCCTGAACAGCCTCGTCGTGGACATCCACCGAGACACCAAGACGGTCGAGCTCGCCGACCGCACGACCGTCTCCTACGACCAGGTCGTCCTCGCCACCGGAGCCATCCCGACCCTGCCGCCGATCCGCGGCGTGGTGCGGATGGACGGTTCGATGGACCCGCGGGTGCAGGCCTTCCGCAGTCTCGACGACTGCGCGCGGCTGCTCGACACGCTGCACGACCACCCGCGCAGCGCGGTGATCGTCGGCGGCGGCCTGCTCGGCCTCCAGGTCTCCCGCGCCCTGGCGGTCCGCGGGATCGAGACCGAGATCGTCGAGGGTCGCGACCATCTACTCAGCAGCCAGGTCGACGCCTCGGCCGGCAGGGTGCTGAAGCGGTCGATGGCCAAGCTCGGCACCCAGGTCTACCTCGGCGCCCGCGCGACCCGGCTGACCGACGAGGGCCTCAGGCTCGACAACGGCTACACCCTCGAGACCGACCTGGTGGTGCTCACCGCCGGCGGCCGTCCCCGTGCAAATCTCGCCAGAAGAGCCGAGCTCACCGTCAACCGTGGCGTCGTCGTCGACGACCAGCTCCGCAGCGTCGACGACCCCGATGTCTACGCGATCGGCGACTGCGCCGAGCACAACGCGACCACCACCGGTTTCGTCAGCCCCGCCTGGGAGCAGGCCGGCGTCCTCGCGGACGTCCTGGCCGGCAACCAGGCGGCCTACGAGGGGCACCGGATCGTCGCCCGCCTGCGCGCCACCGACCTCGACGTCTGCGTCCTCGGCGAGCCCGAGAACGAGACCGGCGAGGTCGTCGAGATCGCCAACCCGATCAAGGGCACCCACCGCAAGCTGGTCGTACGTGACGGCCGCATCGTCGCCGGTGCCCTCGTGGGCGATCTGAGCCGGGTCGGCCTGATCACCCAGGCCTTCGACCGGCAGACCGTGCTCGGCGAGCAAGAGGCCGGGCAGCTGCTGCTGCCCGAGCCGTCCTCGTCGGGCTCCGGGATCGCCGACCTCCCCGACGACGCGGAGGTGTGCGCCTGCGCCGGTGTCAGCGCCGGCCGGATCCGGGCGTGCCAGTCCCTCGAGAACGTACGCGACACCACCCGTGCGACTACCGGCTGCGGTGGCTGCGCGCCGACCGTACGTCAGCTCCTGGCCACGCGGCCCAGCGGCAATCAGCTCAGTGCAACGCAGCTCAGTCTGGAAGGAACTACGTCATGAGCCCTCACCTCCGCAAGAAGGTCGTCGTCGTCGGCCACGGGATGGTCGGTCACCGCTTCGTGACCGCCGCCATCGAGCGCGGTCTCACCGAGACCCACGACATCGTGGTCTTCGGCGAGGAGCCGCGTCCGGCGTACGACCGGGTCGCCCTCACCAGCTTCTTCGAGGTCGGCGCCGAGGCACTCTCCTTCCTGCCCTCGGGTGTCTACGAGGACCCGCGGGTCACGCTGCGCACCGGCACCTGCGTCGTCGAGATCGACGTCGCCGCCCAGACGGTGATGCTCGCCGACGGCGAGGAGATGGCGTACGACGAGCTGGTGCTCGCCACCGGAGCGGCACCGTTCGTGCCGCCGGTGCCGGGCGCGGAGCTCGGGAACGTGTTCGTCTACCGCACGATCGAGGACCTCGAGGCGATCCGCGAGGCCGCCAAGACGGCTCGCGCGGGTGCGGTGATCGGCGGTGGCCTGCTCGGGCTGGAGGCCGCCAACGCGCTGCACCAGCTCGGCGTCGAGACCCACGTGGTCGAGCTCGCGCCACGGCTGATGGCGGTGCAGGTCGACGACGCCGGCGGCAACACGCTCAAGCGCCACATCGAGAAGCTCGGCCTCACCGTCCACACCGGGGTGATGACCGAGTCGATCTCGCCCGACGCCGTGGTCTCGGTGGTCGACGAGGACGCCGAGGGTGCCCTCGACGGCCAGGTCAGCGCGTTGAAGTTCAAGGACGTCGAGGAGCCGCTGGCGGTCGACATGGTCGTCTTCTCCGCGGGCATCCGGCCGCGGGACGCCCTGGCCCGAGCGGCCGGCCTGGACCTGGCCGAGCGCGGCGGGGTGCTCGTCGACGAACAGTGCCGCTCCTCTGACCCGCACGTGTGGGCGATCGGCGAGTGCGCCGCGCCGGGCGGGAAGATGTACGGCCTGGTGGCCCCCGGCTACGACATGGCCGAGGTCGTCGCCGACGCCCTGCTCGGTGGCGCCGGCACCTTCACCGGTGCCGATATGTCGACAAAGCTCAAGCTCCTCGGCGTCGACGTCGCGAGCTTCGGCGACGCGCACGGCACCACCGACGAGTGCCTCGAGCTCACCTACTCCGACGCCGTCGCGGGCGTCTACAAGAAGCTGGTGATCAGCGAGGACGGCACCCGCCTGCTCGGCGGTGTGCTGGTCGGCGACGCGAGCGCCTACGGGCTGCTCCGCCCGATGGTCGCCTCGGGCATGACGCTTCCGGAGAACCCGGAGGAGCTGATCCTCCCCCAGTCCACGGGCGGTGGGGGAGGGATCCAGCTTCCGCCGGAGGCACAGATCTGCTCCTGCAACAACGTCACCCGCGGTGACATCGAGGCGGCCGTCGACAACGGCTGCGAGAGCGCTGCAGAGGTCACCAAGACCACCAAGGCCGGCTCGACCTGCGGCTCCTGCAAGGTGCAGGTGAAGAAGATCGTCGAGGATTACTTCACCGCCCAGGGCAAGACCGTCGACACCTCGCTGTGCGAGCACTTCGCGATGACCCGCGCCGAGCTCTTCGATGTGGTCCTGATCCACGGTTACAAGACCTTCGACCAGATCATCGAGGCCCACGGCACCGGCCGTGGCTGTGACCTGTGCAAGCCCGCCGTCGCGTCGATCCTGGCCAGCCAGCTCAACGGCCACGTGCTGGCCAAGGAGAACCGCAAGCTCCAGGACACCAACGACGCCTACCTGGCCAACCTCCAGAAGAACGGCTCCTACTCCGTCGTCCCGCGCATCCCCGGCGGTGAGATCACCCCCGAGGGGCTGATCGTGATCGGTGAGGTGGCCAAGGAGTTCGGCCTCTACACCAAGATCACCGGCGGTCAGCGCATCGACATGTTCGGCGCCCGGATGGAGGACCTGCCCGCGATCTGGAAGCGCCTGGTCGACGCCGGGTTCGAGTCCGGTCATGCCTACGGGAAGTCGCTGCGTACCGTGAAGTCCTGCGTCGGCTCCACCTGGTGCCGTTACGGCGTCCAGGACTCCGTCGGTCTCGCGATCATGCTGGAGACGCGCTACCGCGGGCTGCGCTCGCCGCACAAGCTCAAGGGCGGTGTCTCCGGGTGCGCCCGCGAGTGCGCGGAGGCCCGCGGCAAGGACTTCGGCGTCATCGCCACCGAGAAGGGCTGGAACCTGTACGTCGGGGGCAACGGCGGCGCCATCCCGGCCCACGCGCAGCTGCTCGCCGGTGACCTGACCACCGACGAGCTGGTCCGCTACCTCGACCGCTTCCTGATGTACTACGTCCGCACCGCCGACCGCCTCCAGCGCACCTCGACCTGGATCGACTCGCTCGACGGCGGCCTGGACCGGGTCCGTGAGGTCGTGGTCGCCGACGTCCTCGGTCTGGGCACGGAGCTCGAGGCCGCGATGGCACGGCACACCGAGACGTACTTCGACGAGTGGAAGGCGACGCTCGAGGACCCGGAGAAGCTGCGCCGGTTCGTCTCCTTCGTCAACGCCCCCGAGATCCCGGACCCCAACATCTCCTTCGGGTCCACCCGTGGCCAGATCGTGCCGGACGTCGGGGACGGCCCGGTCTCGCTCGGTGCCACCATCCCTGTCGGCGCACCCACCCTGGAGGAGTCGCGATGACCCAGACGCAGACCCAGACCTACATCTCCGTCTGTCGCCTCGACGACATCGACCCCGAGACCGGCATCGCCGCGCTGGTCAGGGGCGAGGCGGTGGCCGTCTTCCGGACCCTCGACGACCGCGTCTTCGCGCTGTCCAACTTCGATCCGTACGGCCACGCCTCGGTGCTCGCCCGGGGCATCGTCGGTACGCGTGGCGAGGTGCCGTTCGTCGCATCGCCCCTGCTCAAGCAGCCGTTCGCGCTCGAGACCGGTCTGTGCCTCGACGATCCGTCGGTGTCGGTCCCGACCTACGAGGTCGAGATCGTCGACGGCGAGGTCCGCATCGGGGCCCAGCGGGCCTAGATCGTGCCTGTGAGGCCGTGAGCGAAAGTTTGCGTCGACGATCGAGCAGGCCGCGCACGGTGAAACGCTGCCACCGCAAGGTGGGAGCATGGCGGTGCAGAATGCGGAGGAGATCTACGATGCGGATGTGGACAGCGGCGCGCTGAGCGGCTTCCGCGTCGGGGTGACCGCGGCGCGGAAGGCCGAGGAGCAGATCAACCTGCTCGAGAGGCGAGGCGCCCAGGTGGTCTGGGCGCCCGCGCTCTCCGTCGACCCCAACCGGGTCGATGCCGGTGCGCTGCGCGCGGTGACCGAGCAGATCATCGGCCAGAAGATCGACATGTTCCTGGCGACGACCGGCATCGGCACGCGTACGTGGTTCGACGCTGCCGAGGAGTGGGGGCTGCTCGACCAGCTCCTGGAGACGCTCGGCGGTTCCGAGATCCTGGCGCGCGGACCGAAGTCGGTCGGCGCGCTCCGGCGGCGCGGGCTGCGGGAGCTGTGGGCGCCGGAGTCGGAGGAGTTCGACGACGTCCTGGAGCACCTGCGCGGCCGCGACCTCACCGGCAAGCGGATCGTGGTGCAGGAGCACGGGCAGTCGCTGTCGATGGTCGCCCACGCCCTGACCCGGCAGGGCGCCGAGGTCATCAACGTGGTCGTCTACCGGGTCGAGTCGGCCTCGGACCCCGAGCCGATGTTCCGGCTGGTCGAGACGCTGGCCGACGGTGAGCTCGACGCGGTCACCTTCACCTCCGCGCCCGCGGTGGCCGCGTTCATGCAGGCGGCCGGCTCGGTCGGTCTGCGCGACGAGGTCGTCGCGGCGTTCCAGGCCGACGTGGTCGCGGCGTGCGTCGGTCCGGTGACCGCCGCGGCCTTCGAGATGTGGGGCGTACCGACGATGGTCCCCGACCGATCCCGCACCGCCGCCATGGTCAAGATGCTCCAGTCCGAGCTGCCGCTGCGCCGCTCCGGGCTGATGATCGAGCTGATCGGTGGTCACCAGCTGCTGCTCCACGACGACGCCGTCATCCTCGACGGCGCCGAGGTCAAGCTCTCCCCGGCTCCCGCCGCCGTCCTGGGCGCGCTCGTGGCCAACCCCGGCAACGTCGTCTCCCGCCAGGCCCTGCTCGCCATGCTCCCCTCCGGCACGGCCGGCTCCGAGCATGCCGTGGAGATGGCCGTCGCGCGGCTGCGGTCGGCGCTCGGCACCAAAGCCATCCAGACCGTCGTCAAGCGCGGCTACCGGCTGGCGGTGGCCTCATGAGGCTCGTCGTCGCCGCCCACGGCACCCGGCAGCTGCTAGGCAACGCGGTCGCCTCGATCATCGCCAAGCGCGCCGGCCGCGTCCTCGCGATGGAGTCGAAGGCTGCGTACGTCGAGCTCTGTGAGCCGCTGCTCACCGACGTCCTCGCGGACGGCCAGCCTTCGGTCGTGGTCCCGCTGCTGCTCTCGACCGGCTACCACATCAAGGTCGATCTGCCGCAGGCAGCCGAGGGTCTGCCGGTGACGATGGGCCGCGCGCTCGGCCCGGACCCGCTGCTCGCCTCCGCGCAGGTCTCCCGATTGGTCGCGGCTGGTGTTTCGCCAGGTCAGCCCGTAGTCCTGGTCGCTGCCGGCTCCAACGACCCGGATGCCCGCTCCGACATCGCTGCGGCCGGTCGGTTGCTGGCGGAGGCCTGGGGCGGCCCCGTCCGGGTCGCCACCGTCTCCGGTTCCGGGGCCCCCGCCCTGGACGAGCTCGTACGCCCCGGCGACGCGGTCTCGCCCTACCTGCTCGCCCCCGGCTTCTTCTCCGACATGGTCCGGGCCCGTGCCGAGGCCGCTGGCGCCGAGACCGTCGCCGACGTCATCGGCCCCCACCCCGACGTGGTCGAGCTGGTCGTACGTCGCGCCTCCGCCCTCCTCGCCGAGGTCGGCGGTGGGCAGGCGCAGGTCGGGTAGGCGCCGTCCCCCGCTGGCCGAGCCGCCGGAGCTCGACACGCTCCGCCGTAGCCGGCCTCGCGGCTCGACCAGCGAAAAGGCTGTCAGGTCGTGTAGTCGGCGTTGATGCGGATGTAGCCGTCGGTGAGGTCACAGCCGTAGACCGTGAACTCACCCGAGGCGATGCCGAGATCGACCTCGATCGAGACCTCGTCACCAGACAGATAAGTCGACAAATCCGCCAATAGATTTGCCGAGACCTGGGCGGGGTAGGTCTCGGTGCCGCCGAAGGCGATGCGTACGTGGTCGGGGGAGATGTCGGTCTCCTCACGGAGCTTGCCGATCGCCATCGCGACACGGCCCCAGTTGGGGTCGGCCCCGTGGACGGCCGTCTTGACCAGGGGTGAGTTGACGATCGCCTTGCCGACCCGCTTGGCCTGGGCGTCGTCGCGGGCTCCGGTGACCGAGACCGTGATCAGCTTGGACGCCCCCTCGCCGTCGGAGGCGATCTTCTTCACGAGCGCGAGCGCGGCGTCGTAGAGCGCCGCCTCGAACTCAACGAGGTCGACCGCGCCCGCCGCCCCCGAGGCGAAGATCGCCGCGGTGTCGGAGGTCGAGGTGTCGGTGTCGATCGAGACGGCGTTGTAGGTGCGGTCGACGACCCGGCGGAAGGCCGCGTCGAGATCGGCGGCCGGCACCTCGGCGTCGGTGAAGAAGTAGGTGAGCATCGTGGCCATGTCGGGCTCGAGCATCCCGACGCCCTTGGCGATCCCGACGATGGTCGCGCCACCGACGGTGCGGGTCTCGATCTTGGCGATCGTGTCGGTCGTCATGATCGCCGCCGCGGCGGCGTCGAAGTCGGCCTCGCCGGCGGTGCCGACGAGCTTCTCCAGCGCGGGGGTGAGCACGTCCATCGGATACTGCACGCCGATCACGCCGGTCGAGGCCACCAGCAGTTCCTCGGGGCGGACCCCGACGATCTCGGCCGCCCGGCGGCGTACCTCCAGGGCGTTGGCCTCGCCCGTCGGGCCGGTCGCGACATTGGCGTTCTTCGAGATGGTCACCATGCCGCGGAACGCGGAGAGGTCCGAGGTGCGGGAGAGCAGCACCGAGGCGCCGGCGAAGCGGGATCGGGTGAAGACCGCTGCGCTCGTGACCCGGCCCGCGGGGGCGGCGACGACGGCGAAGTCGTCAGCGCCCTCCTTGAGACCGAGGTTGGCGGTGACTCCGACGAATCCGGCTGGTTGAGGCATGCGCACAGCCTAGAACCAGTCAGGGCGGAGGCGGGCCTATGTCCGCAACCAGGCGAACGCGGCCGCCTCGAGGATCATCCAGGACCGGAGTACGCGACCCACGAACGTGATCCCGACGAAGAGCATCAGGTTGGCCTTGAGCGAGCCGTAGACCACCGCGAGGATCGCCAGCGGCGGCAGTCCGCTGAGCGCGGCGACGGCGAGCAGCCCGCCCGCGTAGGCGGGTCTTCCCTGCGTACGTCGCTCCCACTTCTCCATCCGCCGCTGCCACTTCTCGCACGCCATCTTCTTGCGGACGAAGGGAAGGGAGGTGGTGCCGTGGCCGGCGTAGTACCAGACGACCTTGGAGCTGGTCTGGCCGACTCCCGCCACCAGAGCGAGGATGAGAGCGGAGAAGGTGAGGTTCGAGGCGGCCACCGCGAGGTAGGTCTCGAAGTTGATGACGGGGAAGAGTCCTCCGGTGAAGGACGCGGCGAAGGTCCCGAGAATGAGGTCCATCAGCCGACCTCTGGACCGCGCAGGAATTGAAACAATTCAACGGAAGTGTGTTGGGGGATCACCCGCGAAACCTTAGATGTAATTCGTGTCACGATGCGACATCGGCGTCACATCCACATTACGGACGAGCCTCCGAAATGAGGCGTTTCTCACTTAAACATGGGGGTCACGAGGGTATCGGGACCGGCCATCGGAACATCGCCTGCGGTTGGATCGATCAATTGTCCAGGCCCGTGATGGATGACCCACTCTGGTGCACGGTACCCCGGTTGGAGGCCTCTTCAACTGGGGTAACGTGCCTGCAATCGGCGAAACTTTTGAAGGGTGTCGGAATGGTTGACGTGGACAAGGTCCTCGATGAGGCGGGGCTGACGAATCCTCATGTGCGGGAGTATGTCTCCTACTGGGCAGGGGTGACCGGAGCCGAGCGGATCGAGGTTGTCAGCGCAGCCGACGACGAGCGGCTCCTCCAGGAGTCGCTGGAGGCCGGTGAGCTCCTCCCGGTGACGGGCGGGCGCTACTACAGCCGTTCCTACAGCAAGGACACCGCGCGCTCCGAGGAGCGCACCGTGGTCGCCACCTCCAACCCGGAGGACAAGGGCGTCTACAACAACTGGAAGCCCGCCGACGAGACCGTCAAGACGCTCACCGAGCGGATGACCGGCGCCTCCAAGGGCAAGACGATGTACGTCATCCCCTACCTGATGGCTCCCGCCGGTAGCCCCCTCGAGGCCTACGCCGCCGGTGTCGAGCTCACCGACAGTCGCCCGGTCGTCCAGCAGATGATCCGGATGGCGCGCGTCGGCATCGACTACATCAACAACCTCGCGGACCCGAACTCGTTCGTCCGTGCGGTGCACGTGACCGGCGACCTGCCCAACCTCGGACAGGGGACCGACAACGACCAGCGTCTGTTCGCGACGGTCGCCGACCAGCGTACGATCCTCCACTTCGGCTCCTCCTACGGCGGCAACGCGCTGCTGGGCAAGATCGCCCACGGCCTGCGCCAGGCCTGCTACGACGGCCGCGCCTCGGGCAAGTTCCTGGCCGAGCAGTTCCTGCTGCTGGGCATCAAGGACAAGGAGACCGGTGAGGAGTTCCACGTCGTCGGCGGCTTCCCCTCGGCCTCCGGCAAGACGAACCTCTCGATGACGCTCTCTCCCGACGCCCTCGGTGAGCGCTACGAGGTCACCTTCTACGGCGACGACATCGCCTGGATCTGGGTCGGCGAGGACGGCAAGCTGCGCGCCTTCAACCCGGAGAACGGCGTCTTCGGTGTCGCCAAGGACACCAACGAGAAGACCAACCCGGGCGCCATCCAGGCGATCCTGCCGGGCTCGGGCGCGATCTTCACCAACGTCGCCTACAACGAGAAGACCCAGGAGGTCTGGTGGGAGGGGCTCACCAAGCACCACCCGGACGACCTCGACGGCTGGATCGACTGGAAGGGTGAGCGCATCGCCGACCGGATCGACGACGAGCTGGGCGAGCCCTGGGCCCACCCCAACTCCCGCTTCACCACGCCGATCTCGCAGGTGCCCAACGCGGCCCCCGACTTCGACGATGCCGCCGGCGTGCCGATCGACGCGATCATCTTCGGTGGCCGCACCCGTGACCGCGAGCCGCTGATCCGCGCGATCACCGACGTGGCCGAGGGCGTCTACGACGGCCTCACCCTGGGTGCCGAGGCGACCGCCGCTGCCGACGGCCTCGAGGGCGTGCTGCGCTACGACCCGATGTCGATGCGTCCGTTCCTCGCCTACGAGGAGGGCGACTACGCCCGCCACTGGCTGAAGATCATCGGTGAGGCCACCGACAAGCCGGTCTTCGCCCACGTCAACTGGTTCCAGCGCGACGCCGAGGACGGTCACTTCCTGTGGCCCGGCTACCGCGAGAACGTGCGCGCGCTGCTGTGGCTGCTGCAGTTCAAGAAGGGTGAGGTCAAGGGCCAGCAGAGCCCCGTCGGCATCATCCCGACCGAGGACGAGCTCGACCTGCGCGGCCTCGACCTGCCGCAGAAGGACCTCGACCGCATCCTCTCGCTCGACCTGGCTCGCTGGAAGCAGGAGATGGGCTTCCGCGAGGAGCACCTCAAGCAGTTCAAGCTGCCCGAGGAGATCTGGGAGGCGCACAAGCGCGTCGCTGCTGCCATCGACGAGGCCGCTCAGGCCTGATCGAGACCACAGCCGGGGGCGGCGTACGGGATTTCGTTCCGTACGCCGCCTCTTCATGTTTCCGTCTGCTTCCGTTTCCTACGGGAAGATGAACTTTGTTCATATCTGGAACAGATGCCCGGCCAGACATTTACGTGGCCGATCCCGCCCACCTAAGGTTCCTGCCCGTGACGATCCCCATTGACCAGCCGCTTCGTGCTGCCTCGATCACCGAGGCGTACGCGCGGTTCTGGAAGAAGTACGCGACATTCTCGGGTCGCGCCAGCCGCACGGAGCTGCTCTGGCCGATGCTCGTGAACCTTCTGATGCTCATCGTCGCCGTGCTGGCGCGCAACGACGTGGTGAGCCTCGTGATCGGTCTCTATGCGCTGGTCGCGTTCGTGCCGACCATCGCGCTCGGCGCTCGGCGGCTGCACGACATCAACCGCTCGGGGTGGTGGCAGCTGATCCTGGTCGTCCCGATCATCGGCGACATCGTCCTCGCGGTGCTGTGGCTGACCTTCCCGAGCCCCGAGGGCGTCAAGTACGACCTCGCCGCATGACCCCTCGTAAAATTCCCCTAGTAGTTCTCGGGGTTGTCCCCGAATGGCAGGCTATTGGCATGAAGTCCCTCGCAGGAGCCGCAGCGAAGCGGCTCGCCTTCGAGACCCTCGGCTGGCTGCTCGTGGTCGCCGGGATCGCCGCGATGGTGTTGCCGGGTCCGGGGCTGTTGATGCTCTTCGGTGGACTTGCTGTGCTCTCTCGCCAGTACGCCTGGGCTCGCCGCTACGTCGAGCCGGTCCGTCTGCGGGCCCTGCGCGGGGCTGCCGAGGGCGTCGAGACCTGGCCGCGGATCATCCTGTCCACGCTCGGGGCGCTCTCCATCGGCGCCGTCGGCGTCGTCTTCCTGGTCAGGCCGCCCGCGCCGCACTGGTGGCCCCTCGAGGCGTCGCTGTGGCTCCTCGGCGGTGACTGGACCGGCGTGACGCTGCTGGGCTCCTGCGTCATCGCCCTCGCCGTCCTGGGCTACTCCTACAAGCACTTCCACGGCCACCCCGACGCCCGCCACCAGCTCGACGAGGACATCGAGCACTCCGGCGAGATGAACAAGGTCGCCTGACTCGCACGGAAAACCCCGACCGTCGGCTCCGACGGTCGGGGTTTTCGCGTAGTGGTGCTAGGCCTTCCGGCCGTTCGTGCCGGCGTCGTCGCCCTGCGGCGGATTCGGAGTCCAGCCGCGCGACGCGTTGGGGTCCAGGACGTCGCTCGCGGTCTCGGTCCAGTCGTCGCTGTAGTCGGCCTGCCAGTCCTGGTCCTGACCGTTGCGCCGGTCGTTCTTCTTGCCGCCACGGCCGCCGGCCCCACCGACTCCGCCGCGTCCGCCCCGGCTGCCTGCGCCCGTCGGACCGCCTCGGGTCCCGCGCGCCCCTGCACCCGCACCGGCACCCCGGGCACCTGCTCCGGCGCCCGCGCCACGTACGCCCGCTCCGGCTCCGCGCGCTCCAGCGCCTGCGCCGGCACCCGCGCGGGCACCGGCAGCACCGGCCCTGGCGGCTGCCGACCTGGACGTCGCCCCGGCGGTCGCGGCCTTCGCCGACGCTCCGGCAGCGAACCTGCTGGCAAGCGCCTTGGCCACACCAGCACCGAGCAGTGCTCCACCGCCGCCGATCGCGAGCGCGGTCATCCCGCTCGTGCCGCCCGCGAGCGGAGCGAGACCGTCAGCGGTCTCGACCATCGCGTACGACGTCGAGGGTGCCGGCGAGCCGTCGGCGTTCACCCACTGCGTGCCGTTCCACTCGGGGATGTTCTCAGCCTTCGCCGCCTCGATGTTCGCCTTCTCCTGGGCGATCAGCTCGTGGCCCCAGCCGTCGGGGTAGAGGGTGCCGGAGTTGTACTTCGCCATTCGGGCTTGGGATGCCGCGATCGCGCTGTAGGAGCCGGGGGACGAGGGAGGCTGCGGGGCGGGATCGTTCGGAGTGCCGGGCTCCTCGGTCAGCGCACGAACAGGGGGCTGCGAGGTGTAGTTCTGCTGATCTACGACCTCGATCTGTTTGGCGGCGGCCGCCTCGGCGTCTGCAATCGCCGCCTGTTGAGCGTTGTACGCGTTGCGATCGGCTTGCAGAGCCTTCTGGTTCTGAACCGCCTGAGCCGAATCGATGCCAGGGCCGGACTGGGCATACTTTGACGATGAAGCGTCTGGCGCGGAGACAGGTTCGAAAGAAAGCGTCTGTTCGAGCTTTTCGTGGGTCTTCTGGGCGTTCCGCGTCGTGGTCTGCGCTTGGGAGAGAGCGTCTATGGCAGCAGTGAGTTGTTGAACCTTGTTCGTCAGCTTGGTTGCCGAGGTTCTGAACGCTTCCTGGGCCGCACTTGCGGTGTAAGAAGTCTCCTCAAATGCCTCTGGCACCCGCCTGGCCGCAAGGTCGAGATCGCGGGCGAGTTCTTCGAAGGTGCGCTTTGCGGTTTCCCAGTCGTTCAGCCGCGCTTCGACTTCCTCTGGATTGGCGGTGGCCACGTACTGCTTCAAGACGTTCATCATCGCGCCTCTAGGACCCATGCCGGTCATCCCTCCTCATCCTGGCCGAACTTCGACCTAGTTACCGCTTCTTCGATCGCGCCGAGATCTGGGAAGAACGGAAGGTTCACGTCAGGCAGGTTCAGCCTCGCATCCTTCGCCAGGTTGTCGAAGAAAGGCTGGCTGACCAGGTCCACGGCAGTCGTCATCTGGTTGTCGAAGGCCTTCCGAGCGTCCTCGTCGGCGTCTTCGACGGCCCGGACGGCGTCATCGAGACCATCGACGAAAGCAACCATGGCCTTGGATGTCTCTGAGAGGGCAGAGTTGATCCGCTCCGTCGCCAAGTTCATGAGGGTCTCAAGGGTCTCCGCGGTCTTGCTCCCGCCCAACGTGCCAGCACCAGGCTTGTCGACGTGAATCTTGTCGACCTTGACAGTGTCGTCGATGAGAACCTGTTTGATCTTGTTGACGAGGGGCTTGTTAACCCCGGTTGAGCGCGACCCAGTCATCGCCAGCCTCCCGAGTGTTTCCGGATGTTGCTCCAAGTAAACAGGAGACCCCACGGGGTGTCGACCGGAACAGCATTGCCCCAGCGAGCCGATACGCTCTCCGGCATGAGCCGATCTCGGACGTACCCCCTGTTTAGGTCGATGGCTGCTCTTGCTGCTCTGGCTGCTCTAGGCGTGGGCCTGACGGCCTGCGGCAATGAGGATCCGTCCGGCACTGAGCCGACGGGAAGTGGTGCCGCTTCGCCGAGCGAAACCACTTCGACAGAGCCTGCCTCGGAGTGGAAGGTCGCGGAACTGGAAGGGACGCAGTTCAAGGCTCCTCCGGACTGGTCCGTCAGTCTGGAGGATGGCGTCAGTTACGTCATGGGTTCGCCGAAGGACGAGCAGGGGTATCGGGCTGGGCGCGGCATCTTCAACGCCGGTTCGTCGCTTGCGCTCTCGCTCGACGAGCTCGCTACGACGAGTCGCGACAACGTCATCGGGGACTACTCGAAAGTCGAGCGTTTGAAGGACGTGACGTTTGGAGGGACCACGTTCTTCCACATTCGAGGATCCGGTGAGGCGCAGACTTATGACCTCTACGGTGCGCTGGTAGGCGATGTCGAGGTTTCCGTCGCGTGGTCCTTCAACCCTGATCTCGCCACCCAGAAGCAGATTGACGGGTGGATCAACCAGGTCATGCCGACGTTTAAGGCTTAGGACCAATTGGGCTCCGCTGAGCCCTGAGGATCACTGTCGGCGGTGCCCGATAGGTTGCGGTCTGTGGTCGTACATCTCCACCGCGCGCCGCGGACCGATCTGCTCGCCGACTCGCTCGGCGAGCTGTTGTCGGTGCCGCTCCGGGATCCGTTCGCGACGGAGGTCGTGGTGGTGCCGGCGCGGGGGGTGGAGCGGTGGTTGTCGCAGCGGCTGGCGCATCGGCTGGGGGCCGCGGAAGGTCGGTCGGACGGGATCTGCGCGGGGGTCGATTTCAGGACGCCGTGGTCGCTGTTCGCCGAGATCGCCGGCACGGGGGACGAGGATCCCTGGGCGCCGGAGTCGCTGACCTGGCCGGTGCTGGCGGCGATCGACGCGTCGCTGGACGAGCCCTGGGCGAGGCCGCTCGCGCAGCATCTGGGGCACGGGGATGCGACGGAGGAAGGCGCACGTCGGCGGGGGCGGCGGTTGGCGCTGGCCCGGAGGCTGGCGCGGTTGTTCGCTGCGTACGCGGACCAGCGGCCGACGGTGGTGACCGACTGGAGTGCGGGGCGGGACACGGACGGGCTCGGCAACGAGATCGCCGAGGACCTGGCCTGGCAGCCACCGCTGTGGCGTGCGGTCGCTGAGCTGGTCGGCGGACCGACGCCGGTGGAGCGGCAGGCGGCCACGGTCGCAAGGCTGAAACAAGCCCCGACGGAGTTCGAGCTCCCGGAGCGGGTCTCGTTGTTCGGCCACACCCGGCTGTCGGCGACCGACGTCGAGCTCGTGGCGGCGCTGGGGGAGCACCGCGAGGTGCATCTGTGGTTGCCGCATCCCTCGGAGGACCTGTGGGAGGCGCTCGCCGGGCTGGACGGGACGGTCGCGCGGACCGCGGACCGGTCCCACGACGCGGTCGGGCATCCGCTGCTGGCGACACTGGGTCGGGATACGCGGGAGCTGCAGCGCTCCTTGAACGGGTTCTCCGGAGAGGCGATCACCGACGGTGCGTTCGACACCGACGGCCGGCTGCTCGGGTGGCTGCAGGAGGACATCCGGGGCAACACCCTCGGCGAGGCGGCGAGCCGGGTCCTCGATCCCGGCGACCGCTCGATCCAGGTGCATGCCTGCCACGGCGAGGCGCGTCAGGTCGAGGTGCTCCGCGAGGTGCTGCTCGGCCTGCTCGAGGACGACCCGACGCTGGAGCCGCGGGACGTGCTCGTGATGTGCCCTGACATCGAGACCTTCGCGCCGTTGATCGAGGCCGGGTTCGGGCTCGGCGAGATGATCGGCGAGACCGGACACCCGGCCCATCGGCTGCGGGTGAAGCTGGCGGACCGGTCGCTGACGCGTACGAATCCGCTCCTGGACGTGGCCACCAGACTGCTCGACCTGGCCGGCGGCCGGGCGGGGGTGAGCGACGTACTCGATCTTGCTCATCTCGATCCGGTGCGGCGCCGGTTCGGGCTCAACGACGATGCGCTGGAGCAGCTCGAGGACTGGGCCAAGGACGCCGGGATCAGGTGGGGCTTCGACGCGGAGCACCGGGAGCCCTTCGGGCTGGAGACGTATGTCGCCAACACCTGGCGCTTCGGCATGGACCGGATACTCACCGGGGTGGCGATGTCCGAGGATTCGGCGACCTGGCTGGACACGACACTGCCGTTGGACGACGTCGGCAGTGGCAGCGTCGAGCTGGCCGGCAAGTTCGCCGAGCTCGTCGACAGACTGGAGCAGGTGACCGACGAGCTGGCCGGGGTGCATCCGCTGGAGCACTGGCTGAAGGTGATCGAGGAGGGTGTCGCCGGGCTGACGTCGGTCTCGACCGACGACGAGTGGCAGTCGGGCCAGGTGACCCGGGAGCTGTCCCGGGTCCGGGACGACGCCCGAGGTCACGAGGTGGACGAGCTGCGGCTCCCCGACGTGCGCGCGCTGCTGGGCGCGCGGCTGGCAGGCAGAGCCACGCGCGCCAACTTCCGCACCGGCACGCTGACGGTGTCCACGCTGGTGCCGATGCGGTCGGTGCCGCATCGGGTGGTGTGCCTGCTCGGCATGGACGACGGGGTGTTCCCGCGGGTCGGGATCACCGACGGCGACGACCTGCTGGCGCGCGATCCACAGACGGGGGAGCGCGATCTGCGCAGCGAGGACCGGCAGCTGTTCCTCGACGCGCTGCTGGCGGCGACCGAGACGCTGGTGGTGACCTACACGGGTGCCAACGAATACTCCGGCCAGCCGCGACCGCCCGCGGTGCCGCTCGGGGAGCTGCTCGACGCGCTGGATGCCACCGCCGTCTCCGCAGACGGCAGGCCGGTCAAGGAGGTCGTGACGACCAGGCATCCGCTGCAACCGTTCGACCCGCGCAACCTGACGCCCGGAGCCCTGGTGGCGGGACACTCCTTCTCCTTCGACAGGTCCGCCGAGGCCGGTGCCGTCGCCGCGGTGTCCGACAGGGTCGAGCCGCCGGAGCTCCTGCCCGCGCCGCTGGGACCGAGCACCACAGGCGACGTGACGCTCGAGGAGCTGCTGGCCTTCTACCGCGCGCCCGTGCGCGCGTTCTTCCGCGACCGCCTGGAGCTGGCGCTGCCGCGCGA
The DNA here is from genome assembly GCF_042798075.1 of Nocardioides sp. NPDC057772. Classification (NCBI taxonomy): domain Bacteria; kingdom Bacillati; phylum Actinomycetota; class Actinomycetes; order Propionibacteriales; family Nocardioidaceae; genus Nocardioides; species Nocardioides sp. NPDC057772. The sequence goes on along the minus strand of NZ_JBHVKN010000016.1, from coordinate 28,803 downwards.
CGACGACCCGCTCTCCGACGCGCTGCCGGTCGAGCTCGACGGGCTCGGGCAGTGGTCGGTGGGCGATCGGCTGCTCCACGACCTGCTCGCCGGGATGTCGGAGGAGCAGGCGACGCAGCAGGAGTGGCGCCGCGGCGTACTCCCGCCGAAGTGGCTCGGCTGGCGCATCCTCACCGACGTGATCACCAAGGCGAAGCCGATCGCGGCCGAGGCGCTGCGGGTGCGCCACGCGGCCATCTCCACCGGACAGGCACGCGCCGTCGACGTCGAGGTCGACCTCGGCGACGGACGGCGACTGACCGGCACCGTCCCGCAGGTCTACGGCGACCGGCTCGTCCCGGTCACCTACTCACGCCTGGGCGCCAAGCAGCGGATCGAGTCGTGGGTGCAGCTGGTCGCGCTGGCCGCCTCCGACGAGGACCGGGCCTGGAGCGCCTGGACGCTGGGCCGCCCGGGCAACTCGAGGTCGCGTACGCCGTTCGGGCTCTCCCAGCTCGGACCGCTCGACCACACCGCGATCGACGTGCTGCGCGACCTCGTGCGACTACGAGACAAGGGGCTCTCCGCGCCGCTGCCGCTGCCGCTGAAGACCTCGCTCGCCTACGCCCGCCAGCGGCGCACCCAGGCCGGCGTCGACGATGCGCTCTACAAGGCCGGCTGGGAGTGGAACGACGGACGGTACGAGGGCGAGGAGTCCGACGTGGAGCAGGTGCGAGCCTGGGGCCCGAAGTCCGCGATCCCGGGCCTCGGCGACCCGCCCGAGCCCGGCGAGGAGTTCGACGGGGAGACCTCCCGCTTCGGCGCGCTCGCGATGCGGGTCTGGTCACCGTTGCTCAAGGCCGAGCAGGGGAGCTGGTGATGGACGGATTCGAGCTGACCGGCCCCCTCCCGACCGGCACGACCTTGATCGAGGCCTCGGCCGGCACCGGGAAGACCTTCACCATCGGCGCCCTGGTCACCCGCTACGTCGTCGAAGGGGAGGCGACGCTCGACGAGATCCTGGCGATCACGTTCGGCCGCGCCGCCTCGCAGGAGCTGCGCGACCGGGTGCGATCCCACCTGGTCGAGGCCGAGCGGGCCTTTGCCGCTGCGGTCGCCGGGCAGCGGCCGAGCCCGCTCGACGCCCACCTCGAGCTGCTGCTGGACGTGCCCGACGACGACCTTCGCGTACGCCACGAGCGGGTGCGCGACGCGCTCGCCTCCTTCGACGGGGCGACGATCGCGACGACCCACCAGTTCTGTCAGCTCGTGCTGCGGTCGCTGGGTGTGGCCGGTGACACCGACGCCGGCGCCGAGCTGGTCGAGTCGCTCGACGAGCTGGTCGTGGAGGTCGTCGACGACCTCTATCTGAAGTGGTTCGGCGAGGCGCGCGAGCGGCCGCCGTTCGACCGCGACGACGCGCTCGGGCTGGCGCGCATCGCGGTCGAGGACCCGCAGTCGCGGATCGCTCCGGCGCCGGAAGAGGACCCGGTGGCCGGTGCCAGGGTGCGGTTCGCCGAGGCAGTGCGTGACGAGGTCGACCGGCGAAAGCAGATGCGCGGCGTCCTCTCCTACGACGACCTGCTCTCCCGGCTCGCGGTCGCGCTGGAGGATCCTTCCGCGCCCGCACGGGCACGGATGAGGCAGCGGTGGAAGATCGTGCTGGTCGACGAGTTCCAGGACACCGACCCGGTGCAGTGGCAGGTGCTGTCGCGGGCCTTCGAGGGCCACGCCACGTTGGTCCTGATCGGTGACCCGAAGCAGGCCATCTACGCCTTCCGCGGCGGTGACGTCTTCACCTATCTGACCGCAGCGAGGACGGCCGAGACGCAGGCGACGCTCGACACCAACTGGCGCAGCGACGCGCCTCTGGTCGAGCGCCTCCAGGTGGTGCTGCGCGGCGCGGCGCTCGGCTCTCCCGACATCGTCGTCCACGACGTGAAGGCCCATCACGCCGGGTCCCGGCTGGTGGGTGCGCCGCATCCGTCACCGTTCCGGATCAGACGGGTCGGCCGCACCGGCTTCAAGCTCACCCGCGGCAAGATGATCACCGCCGGCGACGCGCGCACCCACATCGCCCGCGACCTGGCCGGTGACATCGCCGAGCTGCTCGGCTCCGGAGCCACCTGGTGCGATCGGCCGGTTCAGGCTGGTGACATCGCGGTCATCGTCGCGATCCGTTCCCACGGGCTGCTGGTCCAGCGCGTCCTGCAGGAGCACGGCATCCCGGCGGTGATGGCCGGCGGAGGCGACGTCTTCCTGACGCCTGCCGGCGAGGACTGGCTCGCGCTTCTGCAGGCCCTCGACTCGCCCCACCGGGCGCCGCTGGTGCGAGCAGCCGGGCTGAGCGTGTTCTTCGGCTACACCGCGACCGAGCTCGACGCGGGCGGAGAGGCGCTGACCTCGCGCATCGCCGACACCCTGCGTGGCTGGGCACTCCTGCTGCGTGGCCGGGGTGTGGCCGCGCTGATCGAGGCGGCGGAGGAGCGCGGGCTCACCGCGCGCGTGCTGCAGCGCACCGACGGGGAGCGGCTGCTCACCGACGTACGTCATCTCGGGCAGCTGCTCCACGACATCTCCGTGCGCGACGCGCTCGGGCTGCCGGCGCTGCTGACCTGGTTCCAGGACGAGCGACGGCGTTCCGCGGCGACCGAGCGGCCGCGGCGGCTCGACTCGGACGCCGCCGCGGTGCAGATCGTGACGGTGCACGGCTCGAAGGGGCTGCAGTACCCGATCGTCTACCTGCCCTTCGCCTACGACTTCTTCGTGCGCGACCCCGAGGTCGCCCGCTTCCACGACGACTCGGGTCAGCGGACGATCGACGTCACCCGGACCGGCGCCCAGTGGACGCACCACGTGGCCCGTCACCAGGAGGAGGAGCTGGGGGAGGAGCTTCGAGACCTGTACGTCGCGCTGACCCGGGCGCAGTCGCAGGTCGTCGCGTGGTGGGCGCCGACGGCCAACACCGCCACCGGCGGACTGCACCGGCTGCTGTTCGGACGACAGCCCGGAGTCACCACGGTGCCGCCGTCGCAGGAGGTCTTCGACGACGCCTACGCCGAGAGGGTGCTCGGACTCATCGAGAACATGGGCGGACCGACCGCCGAGCCCTCGGTCGTGGCGACGGCGGTCGCGTCGGCGCGGCCATCGCCGGCCGGGAGACTCACTGCGCGGGCGTTCACCCGTGAGGTGGACGCGGAATGGCGGCGTACGTCCTACTCAGGGCTGATACGGGTCGACGAGGGCGTCGCGGCCACCTCGGAGCCGGAGGTCGAGGGCAAGGACGACGAGCCCGTCGCCGAGGACGTCGATCTCGCGCCATCGGTGGTCGAGCTTGTCGAGGCCCCGGAGGAGCACCTCTCGCCGATGGCCGAGCTGCCCAAGGGCGCCGGTTTCGGCTCGCTGGTCCACGCGGTCCTGGAGCACACCGACCCCGAGGCCCCCGACCTGGGCGAGGAGCTGCTGGCGAAGACCCGCGAACAGTTGCGCTGGTGGCCGGTCCCAGCCTCGGCCGAGGACCTCGCGACCGCGATCCTGCCGCTCAACCTGACCCCGCTCGGCCCGCTGGCCGACGGGCTGACGCTGGCCCAGATCCCGCTGCGCGACCGGCTGCGCGAGCTCGACTTCGAGATCCCGCTGGCCGGCGGCGACCAGCGTGGGCCGGGTGCGCCGGACGTACGGCTGAGCGATCTCGCCCCATTGCTGCGGGCCCATCTCCCGGCGGACGACCCGATGGTGACGTACGCCGACCGGCTGGAGGCTCCGCCCCTGGGCGAGCAGTCGCTGCGGGGCTACCTGACCGGCTCGGTGGACGTGGTGCTGCGGCTGCCGAGCGGCCGGTTCGTCGTGGTCGACTACAAGACCAACTTCCTGGGCGTGGAGGCGATGGACTACACCCAGCCGAAGCTCGCCGAGGCGATGCTGCACTCCCACTACCCGCTGCAGGCGCTGCTCTACTCCGCGGTGGTGCACCGCTTCCTACGCTGGCGTCTCCCCGGCTACGACCCCGAGACGCATCTCGGCGGTGTGCTCTATCTCTACGTCCGCGGGATGCTCGGCCCCGACACGCCCGTCGTCGACGGCATCCCGACCGGCGTCTTCACCTGGCGGCCGCCCGCGTCTTTGGCGGTCGCGCTGTCCGACCTGCTGGATGGAGGTACGGCCGCATGATCGAGCGCTGGGAGTCCGACGACCCCTTCGACGCACGCCTGGCCCGGTCCGCGACGGGCCTGTTGGAGTCGTTCAACAAGGAAGGCGTGCTGACTGCCGCCGACGTACACGTCGCGACCCGCGCCGCCGCGCTGGCAGGAGAGGAGCGCGACGAGGTGCGCCTGGCGGTCGCGCTGGCGGTCCGCGCGGTGCGACACGGATCGGTGTGCGTCGACCTGGCAGCGCTGCGGGAGACCGAGGAGACGCTGCCCTGGCCGGATGCTGTCGGGTGGCTCGAGGCGGTCGCGGACAGCCCGCTGGCCGCGCAGTCCGTGGTGCAGGTCGAGGACGGCCTGCTCTACCTCGACCGCTACCACCGCGAAGAAGGGCAGGTACGCGACGACCTGCTCGCCCGCGTGGCCTCACCCCGGGCCGTGGCCGACGAGGCCATGCTCGAGGCGACCGCTGCCCGGCTCTTCCCGGGCGAGGGCTACGCCGAGCAGCGCGCGGCCGCGCTGGCCGCGGCGCGACAGTCGACGACCGTGCTCACCGGCGGTCCCGGCACCGGCAAGACCACGACGGTCGCCGGGCTGCTGGCTCTGCTCACCGAGCAGTCCGCGACCCCGTTGCGGGTAGCGCTGACCGCGCCGACCGGCAAGGCGGCCGCGCGACTTCAGGAAGCGGTCGAAGGTGCCCAGCTGGCGCCGCAGTTCACCGACGCCGACCGCGCTCGGCTCGACGGTCTGACCGCGTCGACCCTCCACCGGCTGCTCGGCTGGCGGCCCGGCTCCTCGACCCGGTTCAAGCACCATCGCACCAACCGGCTTCCGCACGACGTGATCGTCGTCGACGAGACCAGCATGGTGTCGCTGACGATGATGGCCCGCCTGCTCGAGGCGGTGCGTCCGGAGGCGCGGCTGATCCTCGTCGGCGACCCCGACCAGCTCGCCAGCGTCGAGGCCGGCGCGGTGCTCTCCGACCTCGTCGCCGGCCTCGCGGTGCGCTCGCCCGAGGCGGTCGCGGCCCTCCGCACCACCCATCGCTTCGGCGGCGCGATCGGCGCCCTCGCCGCGGCGCTGCGGGACGGCGACGCCGACGCGGCTCTCGAGGTGCTGACGTCGGGCGACCCCGCGGTCGAGCTCGTCGACCCGGCCGACGAGGCTCGGATGGCCGAGGTCGAGCGTGACCTGGTCACCCACGCCGTCGCCCTCCGCGAGGCCGCGCTCGCGGGTGATGCGGCGGGCTGCGTACGCATGCTGGACGAGTCGCGTCTCCTGTGCGCCCATCGCGATGGTCTCTGGGGCGTCTCCCACTGGAACCGGCAGGTCGAGCGTGGCCTCGCGGAGACCACCGGCGAGCCGCTCGGCATCGGCTGGGGCCACGAGTGGTACCCGGGCCGCCCGGTCCTCGTCACCGCCAACGACTACGGCCTCGGTCTCTTCAACGGCGACACCGGCGTCACCTATCAGGATGCCGCCGGCGACCTCCGGGTCGCGATCGCCGGCGGGGCGACGTACGCGCCCTCACGCCTCGGCGACATCGAGACCCTGCATGCGATGACCGTCCACAAGTCCCAGGGCAGCCAGGCCAGGACGGTCACCGTCCTGCTCCCGCCCGACGACTCGCCCCTGCTCACCCGCGAGCTCTTCTACACCGCGGTCACCCGAGCCCAGGAGCGGGTACGCATCGTCGGCACCCCCGACGCCGTCACCGCCGCGATCACCCACCGCGCCCAGCGCGCCTCCGGCCTCCGCCAGCGCCTCGGCCACTGACCACCCACGCCGAGGCGTCACCCCGGACGATCGAGGCGTCACGTACGTCGGCCGAGCTGGCACAGACGCGCCAACTCGGCCGACCCAGGTGACGTCTCGGCCGGCAGACGTGACGCCTCGCCGCGTCAGGACCTCGCGATGGAGGTGGCGAGAGAGGCGAGGTGACCCAGGCGGGCGAGCTCGGAGTCGAGGAAGTCGGGGCCGCCGCGGCGGCCGATGATGACGATCTCGTTGCCGTCGATGCGGGCGCCGGCGAACATGTTCTCGTCCTCGCCCTCGACGTCGATCCGCTCGGGGCGGTCGAGCTCGATGAAGGGGACGTTCTCGGGGGAGCCGTCGGTGGCTCGGGCGATGCCCTTGACGCGGTGGACGCGGATGGCCCAGTCGGCGCGGAAGGTCAGAGGCAGCACGTCCACGAGCCGGTCGAGGGCCTCATGAGCGTTCTCGGTGAGGTCCTCGACCGCCTCGAGGTCGAGGAAGAGGTTGCCTCCGGCGGCGTACCGGGAGATCCAGACGACCTGCACGCCGTCGAGCTCGTTGCAGGCCGAGACGATGGAGTCCGGCATGGTGCCCGGCGAGGTCTCGAGAAGCACGTCGTCGACGGCGAGTCCTTCGGCCTTGTTCTTCTCGACGATCTCGATCGCCTCGATGTCGCCACCGGCTTCACCGATGGCGGAGGCGAGGCGACCGAGGGAACCCGGGACATCGGGCAGCTCGACGCGTAGCAGGAACGGCATGGCCATAGACCCTAGCGTCGTGAACCGACAGCCGTGGCACTGTCCCGGTTACACACCGGTCAACTGACGAGCTATTCGGCGACCGGCTCCAGCAGGAAGAGCGGGAAGATCCGGGAGGTGTTGGGCTGGTATTCGCCGTACGTCGGCCAGGTCTTCACGGCGTAGTCCCACCACTCGTCGCGCTCGGTCCCGGAGAGCTCACGGGCGACGTACGCCTTCTTGGTGCCGCCGTCCTGGAGCGCGACGTCGGGATACTTGCGGAAGTTGGCCACCCAGGCCGGGTTCTTGTCGGACCCGCCCCACGACGCCACCGCGAGGTAGCGTCCGTCGCGCTCGATGCGCATCAGCGGCGTCTTGCGGATCGCGCCGGTCTTGGCGCCGCGGTTGGTGATCAGGATGATCGGCTTGCCGTCGCGCTCGAGGACGTTGGCCTCGGCGCCGTTGGAGGCCTCGAACGCGGCAACCTGCTCGCGCACCCAGTCGGCCGTGCTCGGGATGTACTCACCTTGCAGTTCGGTCATGTCCACTACAACAGCCGAGGACGCGACCTATTCCGAGCCCGGATAACCTCAGGGCCATGAGCGCCATCGAGGGAGTCTCCGACACGTTCGACCCGAGCCGCTGGGACGAGGTCCCCGGCTTCGAGGATCTGACCGACCTGACCTATCACCGGGCCAAGGAGCACGGCACCGTACGCGTCGCCTTCGACCGCCCCGACGTGCTCAACGCCTTCCGGCCGCACACCGTCGACGAGCTCCTCCGCGTGCTCGAGCACGCGCGCACCTCCGCCGACGTCGGCTGCGTGCTCCTGACCGGCAACGGGCCGTCTGAGAAGAACGGCAAGTTCTCCTTCTGCACCGGCGGCGACCAGCGCATCCGCGGCAAGGCCGGCTACCAGTACGAGGAGACCGACGCGTACGCCGCCGGCCGGACCGGCGCGGAGGAGCCCACCCCGATCGACAAGGCCAAGCTCGCCCGCCTGCACATCCTCGAGTGCCAGCGACTGATCCGCTTCATGCCGAAGGTCGTCATCTGCGTCGTCCCCGGCTGGACCGCCGGCGGCGGCCACTCCCTCCACGTCGTCTGCGACCTCACCCTGGCCTCGCTGGAGAACGCCCGCTTCAAGCAGACCGACGCCGACGTCGGCTCCTTCGACGGGGGCTACGGCTCGGCCTACCTGGCTCGCCAGGTCGGCCAGAAGTTCGCCCGGGAGATCTTCTTCCTCGCCGAGGAGTACTCGGCCGAGGACGGCGTACGCATGGGCACCGTCAACCGAGCCGTCCCCCACGCCGAGCTCGAGGACGTCGCGCTCGAGTGGGGTCGCAAGATCAACGGCAAGTCGCCCACCGCGCAGCGGATGCTGAAGTACGCCTTCAACCTCCTCGACGACGGCCTCGTCGGCCAGCAGATGTTCGCCGGCGAGACCACCCGCCTGGCGTACATGACCGACGAGGCCCAGGAGGGTCGTGACCAGTTCCTGGAGAAGCGCGACCCCGACTGGTCGCCCTACCCCTGGTACTACTGATCTGCTCCGGTCACCACTTCAGCTCGATCTCGAGTTCGCGCTCGTCGTCGCCGATCTCGATCTCGAGCTTGAAGTCGACCTCGTCGGGTACGCGCACCTTGAAGCGCAGTCCTTCTCTTTCGAACTCGACCTCGTTGTTGCTGGCGAGCGCGTCGGCCAGGTCACGCAAACGAGCCGCTGCTTCCTCGCGACGCAGCCTCGTCTGTTCGGTGACTTCCATCAGATCCATGCTGAACTCCTTGCCCTGACGTTGAAGATGCGTGATCTCGGCCGAGCGCCATTCGCGCCAGGCCGCCAGCAGCTCGAGGCGCTTCGCCTTCCCATCGCTGACCTAAGGTTGCAGAACGACGCCGATCGACGTGGTGCGGGCGCCCGGCCGGCGGCGCCATCGCAACCTACCCCGCGGTCACGAAGACCGACATGCGAATCGCGTGAACTCCGCTCGAACCTCGCCCATCTCAGCGGGGGAGCGCGGCGAGCTCGCTCAACTCACGCTGATAGGCGCCGTACGCGTCGCGCAGGGCGGCCGCCGGCCAGCCCGACGGTCGGAGCTCGCGGGGGAGGAGCGGGTCGTCGCTCAGGTGGCGCACGATGGCTGCGGCCGTGGCAAGCCTGAGTGCAGGGTCGAGTGTCACGGCCAGGCGGTCGAGCAGATGCTCGGCCTCGCGGGTCCATCCGGCCAGGTCCCACAGGGACGCGGCCAGCTCGACCGGATCCTGGTCCGGCGTCGCCGTGAAGTCACGCAGCACCGGGTCGGAGAAGCGCGGACGCTGGAGGTTGGCCGGCCGGGTCCAGACCCCTTCGCGCAGCTCGGCGAGGCGGTGCGCCTTGAGTGCATCGCGCAGGACGGCGCGCTCCGGACCTGGGCGCCCGGACGTGACGACGACGGCCATCTCCCAGGAGCCGTCCCAAGGCTTGTCCGCCACGCGTACCGCCTCGTCCTGGTGCGCCTGCCGCTGGACGAGCCGCTCGCCGAGCCGGTAGCCGTCGCCGGTGCGCCGCAGGTCGCCGTCGTTGACGGCGCGGGTGAGCGCGACGCGCACGGTCGCCGGAGCGATGCCGAGGAGCTGGCCGGCGCGGGCGAGGTCGGCGGGCGTCAGCGGGGCCGGGTGGGCGCCGAGCATCAGGCTCAGGAGTGCAGAGCGAGCGGAGAGCGGAGCCAGTTCGTCGCGCGCGGTAGCCACCCGTGCATCTTCTCATGCAACATCTATGGACACGGCTGTATCGATTTATGTAACGTCATGAGAAGACGATCCGCTGACACGAGGTGGCCCATGACCAGCACGCACGAGGTGTTCAACCAGGTCCCGCCGTTGGTGGGCCACAACACGGCCGCCGACCCGGTCCTTCGAGAAGGGGTCGAGCGGGAGGGCGCCGCGTGGGCGCTCCCGGAGATCGACGAGCTGGGGCGTCTCGCCGGCAGCGCCGAGGCCCAGGAGTGGGGACGGCTCGCCGAGCGGGTGCCGCCGCGTCTGCACACCCATGACCGCTACGGGCACCGGGTCGACGAGGTCGAGTACGTCCCGGCGTACCACCAGCTCATGCAGACCGCGGTGGAGCACGGTCTGCACGCGGCCCCCTGGGCAGACGAGAGGCCCGGCGCCCACGTCGCGCGTGCCGCGAAGTTCTACACCTGGAACGTCGACGCCGGTCACGGCTGCCCGATCTCGATGACGTACGCGGTGGTTCCGGCGCTGCGGGCCAACCCCGAGCTCGCGGCACGGTTCGAGCCGCTGCTCACGAATCGGGAGTACGACTTCGGCCTGCGCGCCCCCGAGACCAAGCGCGGTCTGATCGCCGGGATGTCGATGACGGAGAAGCAGGGCGGCTCCGACGTACGCGCGAACACGACGACCGCGACGCCGCAGACCGACGGGACGTACGTCCTGCGCGGGCACAAGTGGTTCACCAGCGCGCCGATGAGCGACCTCTTTCTCACCCTGGCCCAGACCGAGGCCGGCGTCTCCTGCTTCCTGGTGCCGCGCGTCCTTCCCGGCGGCGAGCGTAACGCGATGCGGTTCATGCGGCTCAAGGACAAGCTCGGCAACAAGTCCAACGCCTCCTCCGAGATCGAGTACGACGCGGCTACCGGCTGGCTCGTCGGCGAGGAGGGCCGCGGGGTGCGCACGATCGTCGAGATGGTCAACATGACCCGCCTCGACTGCGTGATCGGCTCCTCGGCCGGTATGCGCACCGCGCTGACCATGGCCGCGCACCACGCCAGCCACCGCTCGGCGTTCGGCAAGCTGCTGGTCGACCAGCCGGCGATGCGCAACGTCCTGGCCGACCTGCAGGTCGAGTCCGAGGCGGCGACGACCGCGATGCTGCGGCTGGCGGGTGCCAACGACCGGGCGGTCCGCGGCGACGAGGGCGAGGCGGCCCTGCGCCGGATCGCACTGGCGGTCACGAAGTACTACGTCTGCAAGCGGGCCCCGTTCATGGTGAACGAGGCCCTGGAGTGCCTGGGTGGGAACGGCTACATCGAGGACTTCGACGTCGCGCGCATCTATCGCGAGATGCCGCTCCTCTCGATCTGGGAGGGATCGGGCAACGTGGCCGCGCTCGATGCCCTGCGAGCGCTGGCGAAGGAGCCGCACACCCTGGACGCGTTCCTCGCGGAGGCCGAGCTCGCTTCCGGCGCCGATGACCGCTACGACGCCGCGCTGGACCGGTTGAAGAAGGAGTTCACCTCCTTCGACGACCTCGAGCTGCGGGCGCGGCGGATCGTGGAGCAGCTGGCCCTGGTCTTCCAGGGGTCGCAGCTTCTCCGGTACGCACCGGCGGCCGTCTCCGACGCGTTCTGCTCCTCGCGTCTCGGCCGGGACTGGGGCGGTGCTTTCGGCACGCTGTCCCCGCGCGGCGACCTGGACGCGATCCTCGAGCGGGCGCTGCCGGCATGACCGTCTCGGTCACCAAGGACGGTCCGGTCACGACGATCGGGATCAACCGTCCCGACGTACGCAACGCCGTCGACCGGGCGACGGCGGAAGCCCTGGTCACCGCGTTCGAGGAGTTCGACGCCGATCCCGATGCTGCCGTCGCGGTGCTGCACGGCGAGGGCGGCACCTTCTGCGCCGGCGCCGACCTGAAGGCGGTCGCGGGCGGGGACCCCAACCGGTTCGAGCCGGACGGGCACGGCCCGATGGGTCCGACCCGGATGCGCCTGGGCAAGCCGGTCATCGCCGCGGTCGCCGGTCACGCCGTCGCCGGCGGCCTGGAGCTGGCGATCTGGGCCGACCTGCGGGTCATGGAGGAGGACGCCGTCTTCGGCGTCTTCTGCCGGCGCTGGGGCGTACCTCTGATCGACGGCGGCACCGTCCGGCTGCCGCGCCTGATCGGCACCAGCAACGCCATGGACATGATCCTGACCGGCCGTCCCGTCGGCGCCGACGAGGCGCTGCGGATGGGGCTGGCCAACCGCGTCGTCCCGCCCGGCCAGGCCCTCGCGGCGGCCCAGGACCTGGCCCGCCAGCTCGCGGCGTTCCCGCAGACCTGCATGCGCCACGATCGGCTCTCCGTGCTGGAGCAGGAGGGGCTCATCGAGCAGGACGCCCTGGCCGCGGAGTACCACCACGGCGTCGTCTCGGTCACCACCGACACCGTCGCCGGTGCGACCCGGTTTGCAGGTGGAGCCGGGCGTCACGGTTCCTTCGGCACCGACTGAGTGACGTACTGGCCCATCAGCACCTGGATGAGCCGACGGCCGACGGACATGGCGTGGGTGCGGTCGGAGCCGGCGAGTCCCAGGAGAGGGTCGAGGCCGCGTACGTGAGGGCCGAGGGCGATGTGCGGAAGCAGCATGATGATGGCGGCGACGAGCGCGTCGCGGTCGGTGTCCTCGCGGAGCGCGCCGATGGCGATGCCGAGGTCGATCATGCCGCCGATGACCTCGAGGTAGTCGACGTAGACGGCCTCCCGGACAGCGGCGAGAGCGCTGGGGTTGTGCTCGAGGTTGGCCGAGACCAGCATCTGCCGGTGGCGTGGGTGGTCGTAGAAGTAGCTGATCCACGCGTCCATGAGCAGGTTGACCGAGCCGACGTAGTCGGTCATCCACGGCAGGTCGGCGCTCGCCGCCTCCATCGCCGCTCGGATGTCGTGGCTGGCCCGGGCGATCAGGTGGACGAAGAGGTCGGACTTGTCGGGGAAGTACTGGAACAGGCTGCCCTTGGAGATCCCGGCCTCACGACAGATCGTGTTGAGGCTGGCCGCGTTGTAGCCCCGGATCCCGAACTCCTCCTCGGCCGCCCGGCGCACGGCATCGCGTTTGGCCTCCGGGAGGCGCTCCCAGGTCGGCGTAGGCACTGGCGCCACCCGCCCCCTCTCATGGCTGGACGCTCGCATCGTAGCGTGCTCCGCGCCGACCCCTTGACCGTGCTGTGAGCGCGCCCCTAGCCTGTGACCAGTGGTCATATGACCACTGGTCACGTTCGGGCGGAGGCGCGATGTCGAGCACTGGCAATGACATTCTGAGGCGTCGTTCCCAGGCGGTCGCCGAGGCGGTGGCGTCCCGTTTCGCGCCGACGACCTACACGCAGGTGGACCGGGTCGGGCGCACCGAGGTGCGGTTGGCGATGCCGGACTGTCTCGTCGAGTTCGAGCTGAACTGGATGCACGACCTCGTCGAGGTCTTCGTCCAGCCTGTGGGTTCGGGGAGACGTGGCCGGCAGCGGCTGGTCGGGTTGCTTCCCGCCTACGACCGTGCGCTGTTCGAGAGCGAGACCACCCGCGCGGTCGGACGCGGCGGCCTGCGCGGCATGGCCGCCCAGATCGATGCCGCCGCCCGTGCCTTCGCGCGGCTCTACGACGACAGCCCGGCCAGCCGCGAAGCCAGTTCCTGACCTCGGCGCTCACCCCAGCGGCAGCGGGGCGCTCTCCTTGGTGTTGCCGAAGGCGAACGTGGTCTCGATGGAGGCCAGGGCGGGCATGGTGCGGAGGTTGTCGCGCAGGAACTGCTCGTAGGTCTCGAAGGACGGCGTGACGATCTTGAGCAGGTAGTCGTGGTCGCCGGCCAGGACGTACGCCTCGGTGATGTCAGGGATGGCCCGCAGGTGCTCCTCGACGGCCTCGACAGCGGCGTTGGTGTGGGTGGCCATCTTGATGCGTACGAAGGCGGTGATGTTCATGCCGACGGCGTGCGGGTCGATGACGGCGCGGTAGCCGCTGATCACGCCGGCCTCCTCCAGGGCTCGTACGCGGCGCAGGCACGGCGAGGGGGAGAGGCCGACGCGGTCGGCGAGCTCCTGGTTGGTCAGGCGGCCGTTCTGCTGGAGCTCCCAGAGGATGTGCTTGTCGGTGTCGTCGAGGGTGCGCATGGTGGCAGATTCTGCCACTAGAGGTGGGGATGACGGCAGATCCGGCAATCATATGCGCCGCTGATTTCCCTATCGTGGCGCGACATGGGGATGCGACAGGGGCGCGGCACACGAGCGCCGGCCGGGTGGGCGGCGCTGGGGATGACGGTCGTTCTCTGGTCGTCGTTCGCGCTCAGCACGCGCGGCATCGGCGGGTCCAGCCTGACTCTTGCCGATGCCGCGTTCCTCCGCTTCGCGACCCCCGTGATCCTGCTGGCCCCGCTGCTGCCGAGCACGATCCAGGCCGTACGCCGCGAGCGGCCGCAGGTGCTCGCCCTGCTGCTCGTCGGCGGACTCCCGCACTTCCTCGTCTTCGCGTTCGGCGCCCAGCTCACCAGCGCTGCGCTGACGGGGATGCTGGTGCCGGGCACGGTGCCGCTGTTCGTCACGCTGCTCGCGATGGCACGCGGCCAAACCTCGCTGCCTCCTCGCCGGCTGATGGCGCTGGCGCTCATCACGGCCGGGGTGGCGGTGAGCGGGTTCCTGGTCGGCGATGGCGCGTCGCTCGGCGGGGTCGGCCTGCTCCTCGTCGGCGGGTTCGCCTGGGCCGTGTTCACCTCGGGCCTGCAGCGTACGAGCCTGACGCTCCTGCAGATGGTGCTGACGATCTGCGCCGTCTCGAGTCTGGCCGCCCTCGTCCTGGCGGGCTCCGGTGCGATGCCGTCGCACCTGCTGGCGGGGACCGCCGAGGTCGGCGACGTGGTTGCCCTCACCGTCCTCCAGGGCGTCGGGACCGGCCTGATGTCGACGCTCTGCTACGCGTTCTCCGTCAAGGCGCTCGGCAGCAGCCGGGCGTCGGTGGGTGGCGCGGTGAGCCCCGTGCTGACCGCCGTCGTCGCGGTCCCGGTCTTCGGCGAGCAGATCGGTCTCGGGCTCGCCGTCGCCCTGGCGCTCATCGTGGCCGGCGTGGCCGCGTTCAACGGGTTCGGCGCGGCCGAGTCCGAGACCGCCGCGAGCCGGCGGTCAGGACAGGGCTCGGCGGGCGGTGTCGAGGAACGTCCGGAACGCCTCGCGCTCGTCGGGACCGAGGTCGGCGAGCATCTGCTCCTCGAGCTCCTCGACGCGCGGGTCGTAGGCGTCGAGGAAGGCACGTCCCTCGGCCGTGAGGCTGATCAGCATGCGGCGGCGGTTGTCGGGGTCGGTGCGGCGCTCGATGAGGCCGCGGCGCTCGAGTGCGCCGATGAGGTCGGCGGCTGACTGGGCCCGTACGAACGAGGCGCGGGCGAGGTCGGCGGCGCTCATCGTGGGGCGGCGCTCGAGCACCGAGAGGGCGGTGTACTGCAGGGCGGTGACCCCTGATTCCTTCAGCACGGCGTCGAGCCGCGCTCGGGTGGCGAGCTCGAGCTGCTTGACGACGTAGAGCAGCAGGGGTGCGTCGGTCATGCGGTCATTCAAGCACCGTGGCGCTTGCAAGAACCGACTACGTCTGCACCTCCTCGCGCTACACCGGTGCCTCGCTGGGCACCAGCTCGCGAGAATTCGTCGACGCCTGAGGTCCCCATGCAGCAGAGTCCGCTGTGCGCGTCGCGGCGGGCTCTGCTGTCTCATCTGTCGCGGGCCGGCCGGCGAGCCGCCAGGTATTCGGAGGGCATGCCCGGCCCGGGCCGCACCGCGACCTGTTCGGGCGGGACGTCGCCGTGCCGCTCGCACCTCGTCGAGACGTGGACCGGCTCGCCGCAGTCGGCGTGCAGGTAGTCGATGGGGCGCCCGTCGGGTGCGAACCAGGTGTCTCCCCACTCGGTGAGGGCGATCAGCGCTGGCCGCAGGCCCTGGGCCATGACGGTGGGCCGGTAGTCGCCGGTGTCGTCGCGCGTCATCAGGCCGGCTTCGACGAGCGTGGCCAGCCGTGTCTTGAGGATGTTGGTGGCGATGCCGAGGTTGTGCTGGAAGTCCCCGTAGCGCGTGACGCCGGCGAAGATCGCGTCCCGCAGGATCAGCAGGGTCCATCGCTCGCCCACGACCTCGAGGGAGCGGGCGATGGAGCAGATCTGGCCGTCGTACGTCTTTCCGAGCACGAGGACAACTCTAACAAGCCACTTGCATGATGAAAGTGCTCACGTCTACGGTGGTGCTTGCATGATGAAAGTCACGTTCCGAGGAGACAGCCATGAGTGACCTGACCGCAACCTTCACCGTCGATGCCACGCCTCAGGAGGCGTACGAGGCCATCAACGACGTACGCTCCTGGTGGGGGCACCACATCGCCGGCCCCACCGACCAGGTCGGTGCCGAGTGGTTCTACCTGGTGCCGGACATCCACTACTCCAAGCAGCTCGTCAAGGAGCTGGTCCCGGGCGAGCGCGTCGTGTGGGAGTTCACCGACGGCTACCTCGACTTCATCGCCGACAAGAAGGAGTGGATCGGCACGACCGGCCGCTTCGAAATCGCCGCCGACGGCGATCAGACCCGCGTGACCTTCACCCACGAGGGCCTCGGGCGTGGGGACGAGTGCTTCGACGTCTGCTACGACGCCTGGACCCACTACATCACCGTCAGCCTCAAGGGCCGGATCGAGTCCGGCGAGGGCACCATCCGGACCCACGACGAGGACAAGGCCGCCATCGCCCGGTGACGATGGTCAGGCGAGGATGCCTCGGATCTCGTCGATCGTCTGGACGAGCAGCGCACCGGTGTGCGGCTTCGCGACACCCATCGTCGGCTCCGGCCAGAGCGTCAGGGGGACGCTCTGACCGTCCGCGGACGTGATGCCGAATCCTTCGACGACCCGCGCGGTGTTGATCCTGACCTCGGCCGCCGCGACCGACGCGCCCCGTCCGGAGAGCGCGAGCAGTCGCGTCGGCCGCCCCGGGCCGCTCTTCCAGACCGAGACCTCGTCGGGGCTCACCACGAGGATCGTCGCCGAGAGCTTCCACATCCCCATCTGCGGCCGGGTGAAATAGGCGTGGGCCGTCGCCCGGAACGTCGTGAGCGTCCTGCGCTGTCCGCGGACGGTCAGGGCACCGTACGCGACGAGGGCCGCCAGGCCGGCCAGCAGGGCGATCACGATCAGGATGAGCAGCAGCACGGCGGGTAGTCCACCACATCCGCTGGTGAGGAGTGGTCGATATGGGCTCTCCGGAGCGGCTCGGGAGGGCCCGAAATGACCACTCCTGGTATTTACTGAATCCATGCTGAAGACCTGGTCCGGCCGCGGTCGTCTGGCGTTGTACGTCGCCGCGACCGTGCTCGGGATCGTGGAGGCGGCGGTTCTGACCACCGACCCCTACGAGGTCGCGGGCGGGGTCGCGCTGCTGGTCGGGTTCACACATGCCGCCTCGATCCCGTTGGCGCTGCGGCGTCCGGTGGAGGCGGCCGGGCTCTCCCTCGTCGCGGTGACCGTGGCGGCGCTGGCGATCGTGAGGCAGGGCGAGAGCGGATGGCCGTGGATGATCCCGCCGCCGACACTGACGCAGCTCGTGGTGCTGGTGGTGCTGACCCTGGTCGCCGGGTGGCGGTTGGCGGCGATCACCCTGGGGATCCAGGTCGCTGCCGGGGTGGTGCTGGCCGTGGTCGGGATGGCCTGGAACGACCTCGTCCCCTCGCTCATCGAGGTGGCCAACTTCGCCTCGCTCGCGCTGCTGATGGGAGCTCTCGCCACGGTCGCCAGGCGGCTCTCGGAGTCGCGCAGCGCCCTGCGTGAGGAGCACGAGCGCCGCTCGGTCGTGGAGGAGAAGGCGCGCATCGCCCGCGAGCTGCACGACGTGATCGCCCACAACATGTCGCTGATCACCGTGCAGGCCAGGTCGGCTCCGCACCGGGTCGACGACGTCAGCCCGGCGGCGGAGGCGGAGTTCGCAGAGATCGCCGACCTGGCGGCCTCGGCGCTGCGGCAGATGCGCGGGGTGCTCGACGTGCTGCGTACCGAGGAGGGGCAGTCGGGCCGGGTCCCGGTGCCGGACATCGGCGGGTTGGGCGAGCTGTTCGAGAGCGCTCGCGGGACCGGGCAGCGGGTCGAGGTGCGCGGTGACCTTCCCGAGCTCACCGATGTCGTCCCCGAGGTGGGCACCGCGGCCTACCGGATCGTGCAGGAGGCGCTCAGCAATGCCCGCCGGCACGCTCCCCGCGAGGCGGTCGGCGTCGACCTGACGCTGGGAGAGGAGGACCTGGAGATCCGGGTCGCCAACGCGCTGGACGGGGCCGGTCCCGCCGAGGCCACCGGAGGTGGTCACGGGTTGATCGGGATGCGCGAGCGTGCCGCCGCCGTCGGGGGCAGCCTCACCGCCGGAGCGGTCGGCGGGGAGTTCGTCGTCGAGGCCCGCCTCCCGGACCGAACCGCGGGCCGTACGCCCTCGCTGGGCCAGGACAAGAAGAGCCAGGACAAGAAGAACGGTAGAAAGACCCCGTGACGGTGAAGATCGTGGTCGTCGACGACCAGGCGATGGTGCGCTCCGGCTTCGTGGCGCTGCTCAGCACCCAGCCGGACATCGAGGTCGTCGGCACCGCGGCGGATGGCTCTGAGGCGTTGCAGGTGGTGCGGCGTACGCATCCCGACGTGGTGCTCATGGACGTCCGGATGCCGGTGATGGACGGCATCGAGGCGCTCCGGCAGCTCTCCGAGAACCCGGCCACGGCCCAGACCAAGGTGGTCATGCTGACCACGTTCGACGCCGACGAGTACGTCCACGAGTCGCTGCGTCTCGGCGCCAGCGGTTTCCTGCTCAAGGACGCCTCGCCCGACGAGCTCGCCTCCGCGATCCGGGTGGTCCATGCCGGCGAGGCGCTGCTCTCGCCTTCGGTGACCCGGCAGGTGATCGCGCAGTTCGCCCGCGCCCCGCGCAAGCGCAAGCAGGACCCGCGCCTCAAGCAGCTCACCGAGCGCGAGCGCGAGGTGCTCGAGAACATCGCCCGCGGCAGCTCCAACAGCGAGATCGCCGCCGAGCTCTTCCTCGCCGAGCAGACCGTGAAGACCCACGTCAGTCGCATCCTCGGCAAGCTCGGACTCCGCGACCGCGCCCAAGCCGTCGTCTTCGCCTACGAGAGCGGCCTGGTCGCTCCGCACGTCTAGGGACCGTCTTAGGGGTCATCCCGCACTACCCCGGTAGGGGGTCGAATGGCTCCTGGGAGTGACGCGCGGCAGCACACCTGATTCCTACCGTCACGGCCATGACAGTTGTGACGCCGCTCAGGTACGGCCTCAACGAGGCCGATGGAACCATCGGACCCCGCCTCCTCGCCTGTGACCCGCCCGGAGGGGCTCGGGTCGTCGAGGCATTCGGGGATGTCGTGACCGCCGACCACATCGCGGTCCTGGTGCCCGGCAACGGCCACCACCTCGGCAACTACTTCACCAACGCCGAGGCCCACAGTCCGCGCTCCCGGGGGCAGCTGCTGCTGCGTACGATGCAGGAGATCGCGCCGGAGAGCCGGTCGGCCGTCGTGGTCTGGCTGGGCTACCACTCGCCGCCGGAGTGGTACAACGCGATCACCAACGGGCCCGCCTACGCCGGCGCCCGCGACCTGGCCGCCCTCACCCACTACCTGCCGCGTGCCGCCCACCTCACCCTGGTCGGGCACAGCTACGGCTCGACCGTCGCCGGCCTGGCGCTGGCCAGCGCCCGCGCCGAGGACTGCGTGGCGCTGGGCAGCCCCGGGATGGGTGTCGTGCACCGCTCCGAGCTCGGGTCACGCACGCGGCTCTGGGCGGCGTACGGCGAGACCGACCGGATCCGGCTGGTCCCGCAGGTACGCCTCGGCCGCCTCGGTCTGGGGCGCGGGCCGCTGCACCCCGAACTGGGCGCGACCCGCTTCGGGACCGGCGACATTCCCGGCCACTGCGGCTACTACACCGAGGGCAGCGAGTCGCTGCTCAACATCGCCCGGATCGCGCTCGGGCGCTACGACGAGGTGACGAACGCGTCGGGCCCGACGCGCCGCCGTTCGTCCCTCACCACGTCGGCTCGACCGACAGAACTGGAGGCAGCAGCATGATCACCGACGAACCCGCCATCTGGACCCAGGGACTCCGCAAGAGCTACCCCGGCCGCGGCGCCGCGCTGGACGGCATCGACCTCGCCGTCCCCGCCGGCACCGTCCACGGCCTGCTCGGCCCCAACGGAGCCGGCAAGACCACGACCGTACGCATCCTGGCCACCCTCGCCAGCTTCGACTCCGGCCAGGCGTGGGTCGCCGGCCGCAACGTTGCCCGCGACCGGGCCGGCGTGCGGGCGCGGATCGGCATCGCCGGTCAGTACGCGGCGGTCGACGGTGTCCTGACCGGCCGCCAGAACCTGGAGATGTTCGCCCGCCTGTACCGGATGCGAGCCCGGGAGGCACGCCAGCGAGCCGACGAGCTGCTGGAGCGCTTCGACCTCGTCGAGGCCGCCGGCCGCCCGGTGCGCGGCTACTCCGGCGGCATGCGGAGGCGGCTGGACCTGGCCGTCAGCCTGATCCGCAGCCCCCGGGTGCTCTTCCTCGACGAGCCCACCACCGGGCTGGACCCGCGCAGCCGGATCGAGGTCTGGGACGCGGTTCGCGAGCTGGCCGACTCCGGCACGACCGTGCTGCTCACGACCCAGTACCTGGAGGAGGCCGACCGGCTGTGTTCACGCATCACGATGGTCGACCGCGGCCGGGTCGTCGCCGAGGGGACGCCCGCCGAGCTCAAGTCCAGCGTCGGCGGCCGCGACCTCGACGAGGCGTTCCTGCTGATCACCGAGGGGGCCTGAGATGACCACGATGACCGAAACCACCGTCCACGGATCACGCATCACGTGGGCGACGATCGACACCTGGGTCGTGGCCAAGCGCCACCTCCTCCATCTCGTACGCCGCCCCGACGAGCTCCTCGGCACGCTGATGATCCCGGTGATGGCCGTGGCCATGTTCGGGTTCGTCTTCGGTGAGGCCTTCGGGGTCGCGATGGACGTGCCGGGGTCGGAGTATCGGGAGTTCCTGCTCCCGGGCCTCTTCGCACTCACCATGGCGTTCGGCATCGGCAACACCACGATCTCGGTCGCCGAGGACGTACGCGGCGGGGTGCTGGACCGGATGAGATCACTCCCCATGTCGCCGGTCGCAGTGCTGGCCGGGCGTGCTCTGGCCGACGTGATCCTGGCGGTCGTCGAGCTCAGCATCCTGCTCGCGCTCGGGACGCTGTTCGGCTGGCAGGCCCATCTCGGGATCGGCGGGGTGATCGCCGCCCTCGGCCTCCTGATCCTCCTCAGGATGGCCTTCTCCTGGGTCGGCATCCTGCTCGGCCTGCTGGTCAGCGGACCCGAGGCGGCGATGAAGTACTTCGCGCTCGTCTTCCCGCTCGCCATGGTCGCCGACACCATCGTGCCGACCGACCTGATGCCGGGTTGGCTGGCCCTCCCCGCCGAGTGGAACCCGCTCTCCTCCACCGTCATCGCCACCCGCGAGCTGTTCGGCAACATGACCGTCCCGGCGACCTCCTGGGTCGGCGAGCAAGCCCTCACCATGGCCGTCCTCTGGCCGGTCGCCATCATCGCGGTCTGCCTGCCGTTGGCCATGGCCCGGCTTCGCCGGCTGGGGCGGTGACCACGATGACCACGCTCCCCACCCAGGCGCACCGTCAGGTCAACGCCTACACCGAGCTGATGCGTCGTGTCAGGCAGGAGGGTCTCCTGGAGCGGACGCCGAGGACGTACGCCCGGCGGGTGGCCCTCCTCGGCGCCGGCTTCGTGCTCGCGCTGATCGCCCTGCTCGTCCTCGGTCAGACCTGGTGGCAGCTGCTGGTCGCCGCGGCCTTCGGGGCCCTGTTCACCCAGGCCGCGTTCCTCGCCCACGACGGCGCGCACCGCCAGATCTTCGCCTCCGGCCCGAAGAACGAGTGGGCCTCCCGCATCCTCGGCAACCTCGTCGTCGGGCTGAGCTACGGCTGGTGGATGCGGAAGCACACCCGCCACCACGCCAACCCGAACAAGGTCGACGCGGACGAGGACATCCGCCCCTCGGTGCTGCTGTTCACCCCCGAGGACGTCGAGCGACGTACCGGTCTCAAGCGGTGGCTCACCGCTCGCCAGGGATGGCTGTTCTTCCCGCTGCTGACCCTCGAGGGCATCAACCTCCACGTCGGCGCCGTCCGCACCGTGATCAGCGACCGAGACCTCAAGCATCGGCGTACGGAGGCAGCGCTCCTGGCGCTGCGGCTGATCGGGTGGCCGGTGCTGGTCTGCTCGGTGCTGGGCCTCGGCCTCGGCGCGGCGTTCCTGGGCGTGCAGCTGGCCGTCTTCGGCATCTACATGGGCGCCAGCTTCGCCCCCAACCACAAGGGCATGCCGCTGGTCCCGCGCGACACCCGGATCGACTTTCTCTCTCGCCAGGTCCTCACCTCCCGCAACATCCGCGGGGGACGCTGGGTCGACCGGCTCATGGGTGGCCTGAACCTGCAGATCGAGCACCACCTCTTCCCGAGCATGCCGAGCAGCAGCCTTCGCCGCGCCCAGCCCCTGGTCCGCGCCTACTGCGCCGAGCAGGGCGTGCCCTACACCGAGGCCGGTCTCCTGGAGTCGTACGCCATCGTCGTCCGCCACCTCAACCGTGTGGGCCTCGGTGACCGCGACCCCTTCGCCTGCCCGTTCGTCGTGGTGAACCGGACGGGCTGATGGGGCCCCAGGGATACCCGGTCGACCGGGTATCCCTGGGCTTGACGGGCACTGAAACACCCACCCAGTCCACGAAGTGCCCGTCCAGTCCCCGCGTTCGTCTCGCCATTCGAGCTGGCGAGCCGATCACGCGCCGACGAGAGCTGCTACGGAGCCGAGGCGGCGACCAGCTCTCCGCGGACCCGGCCATGATCCGAGTAGCCCGTATCGACCTCCACGGAGCCCGCGCCACCCAGTTCCTTCTCCCACGCCCGGCAGAGGGCTGCGGCCTCGCCGTCCTTCCGGGCCCGTCGGTCGAAGGTGACCCGGGTGACGTACCCGCCCTCGGACCAGACCAGCACCCCGTCGACCTCGGCCCGGAAGCGCTCGCCGTCGGGCAGCACCAGATCGATGTGGTCGCTGTCGTAGTCGCGAATCCCGGGGAAGTCCTCGTTGTCCTCGGGCAGGCTGGACAGCCGGATCGGCTCGCGCAGGTCGAGCTCGATGGTGTCGGGGTCGCGGACGAGCTGAGCCCACGCGACCAGCGTGGCGACGAACAGCACCGGGACCGCGAGCAAGCCGACCCCGGTCCAGGCCAGCGGCTTCGCGTTCTTCCCCGACAACCGCACCGCGGCGGCCGCCCCGAGCAGGACGAGCGCGACCACCACGAGGAGCAGCAGCACGGCCCCGACCACGATGATCAGAACCGCGCCACCCGCACCCATGGGGTCAGTATCCCGACAGCGACGGTGACCCGCACCGGCAATGCGGCTACCCGACGGTGTCGACGATGCAGGCGGCCAGGGTGGAGAAGTAGACGGCGCCGGCGAACAGCGCATGGAAGCCGACCCGGACCGGCAGCCGGCCGTCGAAGATCGAGCGCAGCGCGAGCTTGTAGGCGCTGACCGTCGAGAGGTGGCTGCCGCCCATCGCCCGCGTACGCCGCAGCAGCATGCTGTCGCCGAAGATGTTGCCGATGCTGATGAGGGCGAACGCGGCCCAGGCCCACAGGACCGGTCCGGCCAGGACGTACGCGATCCAGGACGCCGCTCCGACGACGGAGAGTGTCGCATGGGTGACGGCCACCCGCGAGCGGCCGTGGCTGCGCCGGAGCCAGCCCGTCAGCAGCAGGACTCCGACCGCTGCCTGGACGAGCCACGCCACGAGGACGACGTACGTCATGGCGCGACCGTATGAGCCCTCGTGGCGTGGTGGATGTGCACTGCCGACGATCCCCGATAGAGGGGAGGAGACGGCTCAGAACGGGGTCAGCGTCACCGCCATCTCGGAGGCGTTGTCCTCGACGTACGAGGCGAAGCCGCCGACGTCGTCGAAGGCGAACCCGTAGGCCTTCCTGTCGACGGTGTTGTCGTGCATCGCCTTGCTGTACGCATGGACCGGCGCGCCCTGGTAGAACCCGCCCGCGTCGCCGGTGGGCTGGTCGGCGGAGGCGAGCAGCGTGGTCCGGTTGAAGCCGGCGCCGAGCACGGCGGCGACGGGGCCGGTGATGCCGTCGTTGGGGGCGGCCAGGGCGCCGTCGCAGAAGAGCACGTCCCGGGTCGAGGGCCGGCTGAACGCCTGGACGCCGCCGTCGAAGACGAACCGGTCGCCGGTGACCCGACCGGTGAAGGTGGCGTTGTTGGCCCTCACGACGAGCGGCTCGCCGGTGTACTTCGACCAGACCTGGTCGATGTAGGAGTCGAAGAAGGTCGTGGAGAACGTCCCGGCGTCCAGCCCGTGACCCGGCGCGATGATCCGGCGGTCGTCGACGACGAGGGAGCTGAAGTCGGGGGAGGCGGAGACGGCGGAGAAGATCTTCGCGCGGCCGCCCTCGACGAGGGTGCCGGTGGTCGGCGACTGCTCGCCGGTCAGCGCGATCGAGAGCGGGACGCTGAACATGTCGACCATGGTGGTGTTGCAGTAGATCCGGCCGCTCTTGTAGGTGAACTCCACGCAGTCGTGCAGCACGCCGTAGCTGGGGTCGGACTCGACCCAGGCCGCCGGGTAGGCGAGCGCGTTGCCCTCGTTGACCTTGAACTTCAGCTTCTCGCCGAGCGAGAAGTAGATCCGCCCGGACATGTCGGCGGGGATCTGGGAGAGCGTGTCACCGCTGCTCGCGAACGGGATCGCGTAGTCGGCGTAGCCGTCGGCACCGTTGTCGGCGAGCGAGACCGGCACGAGCGAGCCCTCGGGAGTGACCCGGGACTGCTCGCCCGTCGCCAGGTTGGTCCCGACGACGTAGAAGTGGATGGAGGCGTTGTCGTACGCACCGGTCCTGTTGACGAACCGGAGCCGGATCGCGGCCTGGGCGGTGGCGCCCCGCGGCCGCATGGCCTGGGTGGCCTGCCAGTGGGTCCCGCCGAGGAGCGGTAGGGCGAGGGCGGCAGAGGTGGCGGTCAGTACAGATCGTCTGGTCAGCATGGGACCTCCCGAGTGGGGAACTGTAGGAACCCGAATTACAGTAAGGGTCCTTTACAGAAAAAGTCCATACCGATCGTGTGACCAAAACGGCCTCCTGGGGGCAGCGGATGTCTCGTCAACCTCGGTAGCCTGAATGCTTGTGAAAGTTGTCGTGCTCACCGGAGCCGGGATCTCGGCCGAGAGCGGTCTTGCGACCTTCCGGGACGCCGATGGGCTCTGGCAGGGGCACCATGTCGACGATGTGGCCACACCCGAGGCCTTCCAACGCGACCCGGCGACGGTCCACCGCTTCTACGACGACCGCCGCCGCGAGCTGCGGTCGGTGGTGCCCAACCCTGCCCACCTCGCGCTGGCTCGGCTCGAGCAGGTTCTCGGTGACGAGCTGCTGGTGGTCACGCAGAACGTCGACGACCTCCATGAGCGGGCCGGCTCCCGCCGGGTCGTGCACATGCACGGCGAGCTGCTCTCGGCCCTCTGTGACTCGTGCCAGGGTCGGTTCGCCTGGGACGATGATCTCGGGGATGCGCCCGCGTGCCCGGGCTGCGGCAACGACACCCTGCGGCCCGACGTGGTGTGGTTCGGGGAGATGCCCTACGACCTCGACCTGATCGAGCGAGCGCTCGTCGAGGCCGACCTCTTCGTCGCCATCGGCACCAGTGGTGCGGTCTACCCGGCCGCCGGATTCGTACGCATGGCCGCCCTCGCCGGGGCCAAGACCCTCGAGCTCAACCTGGACCCGTCCGAGACCTCGCACCTCTTCGACGATGCCCGTCACGGGCCGGCCGGCAAGCTGGTGCCGGAGTGGGTTGCCGACGTGCAGGCGCTGTCGCGTTGACCCCTTCGTAATATCTGTCACGATAGGCCGCGTGTTTCGCCATGCCGTCCCCACGACCGTCCTCATCGTCGCGCTGACCAGCGCTCTCGCCGGCTGTGGCGAGAAGGAGGGGACGCTGTCCCAGGCGCGCGAGTACGCGAAGCAGCCCGGCAACCAGATCGCCGAGCACGCCCGGACCGCGATGCACGACATCGACACCGTTCACGTCGAGGGCGACGTGCTCGACCCGCAGGGCACCAAGATCACCGTCGACCTCGACGTCTCCGCAGCGGACAGCTGCGTCGGCAAGGTCAGCATCGGTGACGGCGAGATCTCGCTGCGCTCCATCGCCGGATCCGCCTGGTACCAGGGCGACGAGGAGTTCTGGAAGTCGATCGCACCGGCCAAGGGCGAGGGCGAGCGCATCGCCAAGCGGGTCGGGGAGAAGTGGGTGAAGCTCGAGGGCGAGATGGCCAGCCTGCGCGCCTTCTGCAGCATCGACAGCCTCACCGCCCAGATGGTCCCGGCCGAGGCCGAGGCGCAGGCGATCGGCCCGGCGATGGCTGCCGATGGCCCTGCGGTGCGCCTCGATGTCACCCATGGCGAGACCGAGAGCCGGACGTACGTCCTGGCCTCGGAGCCCCACCGCATCGTGAAGTGGACCCAGGGCAGCTCCGGCGAGCTCACCTTCTCCGACTTCGACAAGGAGTTCCAGGTCGAGGAGCCCGCCCCCGACGAGGTCTTCGACCTCGCCGAGCTGGAGAAGTGAACCTCGCGGAATGAATCCTCGGTCGTGAGGATTGCTAAGTAATGTGCCCACCTCGACGACCAGACCAACGCGCAGCTCGGTAGGACTTCGGAGCGAACGCGGGCCGATCCTGCTCGCGGTGATGGTGTCGCTCAGCCTGGTCGCGATCGACATGACGATCCTGGCGACGGCGGTGCCGAGCGTGGTGAAGGACCTCGGCGGCTTCGAGCAGTTCCCGTGGCTCTTCTCGATCTACGTGCTGGCCACTGCGGTGACCACGCCGCTGTACGCCAAGGTCGCCGACCGGCTCGGGCGCAAGCCGGTGATGATCGCCGGGATCGTCGCGTTCCTGGTCGGGTCGCTGCTGTGTGGTCTGGCGTGGTCGCTGCCCGCGCTGATCGTCTTCCGCGCGATCCAGGGCATCGGCGCCGGGGCCATCCAGCCAATGGCGATGACCATCGTCTCCGACATCTACACCCTCGAGGAGCGGGCGGTCGCGACGTCGTACGTCGCCTCCGTCTGGGCCACCGCCGCCATCGTCGGGCCGACGCTGGGCGGCGTCTTCGCCGACTACCTCGACTGGCGGCTGATCTTCCTGATCAATCTGCCGATCGGCGCGGTCGCGCTGTGGCTGCTGCGCCACTTCCGCGAGGACCGCCGGCCTGCTGCGACGACCGCGATCGACTGGGCCGGGGCGGGGCTGCTGACCGTCGGCGGCATCGCGCTGCTGCTCGGGCTGCTCGAGGGCGGGCACGCCTGGGCGTGGGCGTCCTGGCCGTCCTACCTGATCTTCGCGGTCGGCATCGTGGCCCTGGTCGCCTTCGGTTTCGTCGAGCGGCGGGCCGTCGACCCGGTGCTGCCGCCGTGGGTCCTGGGCCACCGCGTCCTCGCGCCGGCCAACGCCGCCAGCCTGATCGTCGGGGTGGTGATGCTCGGGCTGACGACGTACGTCCCCCTCTATGCCCAGAGCGTGCTCGGTCACTCGGCCGTCGTCGCCGGGTTCGCGCTCGCCGGGATGAGCATCGGCTGGCCGATCGCCGCCGCGACGGCCGGCCGGATCTACCTCTCGAAGGGGTTCCGGGCGGCGGTCGCGCTCGGGGCGCTGCTGGTGATCGTCGGCGGGCTCGTGCTGGCCACGGTCGGTGAGAGCTCGTCGTTCTGGCACCTGGCCATCCCGTGCTTCGTGCTCGGTCTCGGCTTCGGGTGGTCGGTCAACCCGGGCGTCGTCGCGGCCGGTTCCGCGGTCGACTGGGAGGTGCGTGGCGTCGCCACCGGGTCCAACATGTTCGCCCGCTCGGTCGGCTCGGCGTTGGGCGTCGCGCTCTTCGGCGCGGTCGCGAACGGGCTGGTCCGGAGCGAGTACGCCGGGGGAGAGGTGCCGGCGCTGGAGGCCCTGCCGCCCGATGTCCTCGCGCCAGCGCTGCACGTCGTCTTCCTCGTCGGCCTGGTCGTCTCGCTTCCGCTGCTCATCGTGGCGTGGCGTACGCCTGTCCGGATCAATCCCTGACTCAGCCATTTTGGAACAGGGGTTACCACTGAGTAACCACTGCGTCGTAGACTCCGACGCATGCTGAAGCGCGACCACTATGAGGAAGACCACGAGGACTTCCGAGCCTCCGTCCAGCAGTGGCTGGAGCGTTCGGTCAAGCCCCACACCGACAAGCACATCGCCGACAAGGCGCTGCCCCGCGAGTTCTGGCTGGAGGCTGGCGAGAACGGCTTCCTCGGGCTCGCGATCCCGGAGGAGTACGGCGGCGCCGGCGCCGACGACTTCCGCTTCAACGCGGTCCTCGCCGAGGAGCTCGCCAAGATCGGCGCGGCCTACCCGACCTGCGTCGGCATCCACTCCGACATCACCGCTCCCTACCTCGTCCGCCTCGGCACCGAGGAGCAGAAGCAGCGCTGGCTGCCGGGCGTGGCGTCGGGTGAGATCCTGCTCGCCATCGGCATGACCGAGCCCTCCGGCGGCTCCGACCTGGCCGCGCTGAAGACCACCGCGGTCCGCGACGGCGACGAGTGGGTCATCAACGGCTCCAAGACCTTCATCACCAACGGCTACTCCTGCGACCTGGTCATCACCGCGGTCCGCACCGACCCGGAGAAGGGCGCCAAGGGCATCACCCTCTTCGCGATCGAGGCGACCAAGGAGGGCTTCTCGCGCGGCCGCAAGCTCGACAAGGTCGGCATGGAGGAGTCCGACACCGCCGAGCTGTTCTTCGAGAACGTACGCGTCACCGACGCCGAGATCATCGGCGAGCTCAACCGCGGCTTCATCCACATGATGGAGGAGCTCCCGCAGGAGCGCGTCTCGTGTGCGGTCGCCAACATCGCGCAGGCCAAGCAGATCCTGCTCGAGACCGTCCAGTACGCCAAGGACCGCAAGGCCTTCGGTCAGTCCATCGGTGCCTTCCAGCACAACAAGTTCCTGCTCGCCGAGCTGGTCACCCAGATCGAGGTCGCCGAGGCGTACGTCGACAAGTGCGTCGCCGCCCACGCCCGCGGCGAGCTCAGCCCGGTCGAGGCCTCCAAGGCCAAGTGGTGGTCCTCGCAGGCGCAGTCCGAGGTCCTCGACCACTGCGTCCAGATCCACGGCGGCTACGGCTTCATGAACGAGTACCGCGTCGCTCGCGCCTGGCGCGACGCCCGCGTCACGAAGATCTGGGCCGGGTCGAACGAGATCATGAAGGAGCTCATCGGCCGAGACCTCGGCTTCTGAGCCGAACGAAACATTCGTTCGTACCCCACGGGCGGCCGCTCCTCCGGG
>NZ_JBHVKN010000015.1:33139-48319 GCF_042798075.1 Nocardioides sp. NPDC057772 | reverse complement strand
GCCCCACCTGCATCTCGCCGGCGTCACCGGCTACGAGGGCGCGCTCGCGCACACCACCGACGAGGCGGCGCTCGGCGTCGTCCATGCGTACGTCGACAGCCTGGTCTCGCTGCACCGGCGGATCTCCGGCCTCCTCCCCGGCGACCGGGCGCCGGTCGTCAGCGCCGGCGGCAGCGCCTACTTCGAGCAGGTGGCCGACGCGCTCGCCCCGCTCGTGACTGAGGCCGAAGCGCGGGTGGTGCTGCGCAGCGGCGCCTACATCACCCACGACGACGGCTTCTACCGAGGCATCTCGCCACTCGGCAGCACGCCCCGCACCACCGGACCCGGCCTACGCAGCGCCCTGCACGGATGGGTGCGGATCAGCTCCCAGCCAGAGCCCGGGCTCGCCCTGTTCGACGCCGGCAAGCGCGACCTGCCCTTCGACGAGGGTCTTCCCGAGGCGCAGCTCCTGCGCGCCAGGACCACCGGCGCGCCCGCCACTCCCCTCGCGGGGGTCGAGGTGACCGCGCTCAACGACCAGCACGGCTTCCTCCGCTGGGACCCCGCCACCGAGCCACCGGTCGTGATCGGCGACGAGCTCCGCCTCGGGCTCTCCCACCCGTGCACCGCCTTCGACAAGTGGGGCCTGATCCCGGTCCTCGACGACGCCGACGCCGACGACCCCGTCGTCGTCGACCTCGTCCGCACCTGGTTCTGAGAGGACCGACCATGACCGACCTGCTCATCCGGGACGCGACCGTCATCGACGGCACCGGCGCCCCGGCCTTCCACGCCCACGTCAGCATCGACGCGGGCCGGATCACCGGCATCCACAGCGAGGGTGCGGCGCCGGTGGCGCGGCGCACCGTCGACGCTGCCGGCCGTGCACTGACGCCGGGGTTCATCGACATGCACGCCCACTCGGACCTGCAGATCCTGGTCAACCCCGACCACACCGCCAAGGTGAGCCAGGGCGTCACGCTCGAGGTCGTCGGGCAGGACGGGCTCTCGTTCGCGCCCGCCGACGCCGCCGCGCGGGCGCACCTACGCCGGCAGATCGCGGGGTGGAACGGCGAGCCCGACGACTTCGACTTCGACTGGGACACCGTCGCCGGCTACCTGGACCGGCTCGACCGCGGGATCGCGTGCAACGCGGCCTACCTGGTGCCGCAGGGGACGCTGCGGCTCATGGTGGTGGGCCCGGACAACCGGCCCGCGACGCCGGCCGAGATCACCGAGATGGCCCGGCTGCTCCGCGTCGGCCTCGAGGAGGGCGCGGTGGGGATGAGCAGCGGACTGACCTACCCGCCGAGCATGTTCGCCGACGACGACGAGCTGGCCACGCTGTGCCGGGTCGTCGCCGAGGCGGACGGCTACTACAGCCCGCACCACCGGTCCTACGGAGCCGGCGCGCTGGAGGCGTACGCCGAGATGATCGAGGTCGCCCGCACCTCCGGGTGCGCCCTCCACCTCACCCACGCGACCATGAACTTCGAGCCCAACCGCGGGCGCGCCGGTGAGCTCGTCGACGTCATCGAGGCCGGGCTGGCCGATGGCGTCGATATCACCCTCGACACCTACCCCTACCTTCCCGGCGCCACCACGCTCAGCGCCGTGCTGCCCAGCTGGTCGACCTCCGGTGGTCCCGACGCGCTGCTGGCGCGGATCGCCGATCCCACCGACCGGGCCCGGATCGCCCACGAGCTCGACCACGTCGGCACCGACGGCTGCCACGGCTGCGTGACCGACTGGCGCACGATCCAGATCAGCGGCGTACGCAACCCCGAGCTGTCGCACCACGTCGGCCGCACCGTCGCCGAGATCGCCGAGGAGTCCGGCCAGGTCGCCACCGAGGTCTTCTTCGACCTGCTCGTCCAGGACCGGATGGCCACCACGATCCTCCAGCACGTGGGCCACGAGGAGAACGTGCAGACGATCATGCGGCACCGGACCCACTGCGGCGGCAGCGACGCGATCCTCGTCGGCGAGCGCCCGCACCCGCGCGCGTGGGGCACCTTCCCCCGCTACCTGGCCCGCTACGTACGCGACCTCGGCGTGCTCGACCTGGTCGACTGCGTCCACCACCTGACCGGCCGCCCAGCCGCCCGGCTGCGGCTCCACGAGCGCGGCCTCGTCCGGGAGGGGTACGCCGCCGACCTGGTGCTCCTCGACCCCGACACCGTCCAGGACACCGCCACCTTCGAGGAGCCGCGGCAGCAGGCGCGCGGCATCGACTGGGTGCTGGTCAACGGCACCGCCGTCATCGAGGACGGCCACCGCACCGACGCGCTGCCCGGCCGGGCGCTGCGCCGCACCGACGAAGGAACCCGAGCCCGATGAGCAACCCCGTGACCGACACCCTCCGCGCCGAGCAGGCCCTGGTCGTCGTACGCGCCTCCCGCATCGACGATCCCGTCGCGCTCTGCGAGGCGCTGGCCGCCGGCGGCATCCGGACCGTCGAGCTGACCTACACGACGCCGGGCCTCACCGACCTGCTCGCCGACATCACTGCGCGTGCCGGCGACGACATCGTCATCGGTGCCGGCACGGTGCTGACCGCCGACCAGGCACGGGCCGCGCTGGCGGCCGGCGCCCGATTCCTGGTGACGCCGGGCCTTCCGGCCGACGCGGCGCAGATCGTGGCCGAGGCTCACGCCGTGGGCGCGGCCGTCATCCTCGGCGCGCTCACCCCGACCGAAGTCCTCACCGCGACCACGCTCGGTGCCGACGCGGTGAAGATCTTCCCGGCCCGGGCCGTCGGCCCGCGCTACTTCTCCGACCTGAGGGGCCCGTTCCCCGAGGTCGCCCTGATCCCTTCCGGCGGAGTCGACGACGACAACGCCGCGGAGTTCCTGCGGGCCGGCGCCATCGCCGTGACCGCCGGGACGTCGGTGGTCGAGCCCGCCGACGTCGACGAGGCCCGGTGGGAGCAGATCACCACCAACGCCGCCCGGTTCCGCGCAGCGCTGCGCTGAGTCCATCCCCTACCCATCCCCCACCCATCCCCCACCCTGACCCAACGGGAGAACCAGCCATGCACTGGCTCCAGACAAGCACCCCCGGACTGCTGCTGCTCTGCGCAGCGGCGATCGCCGTGCTCCTCTTCTTGATCATCAAGGTGAAGCTCGAACCCTTCATCGCCCTCTTCATCAGCGGCATCGGCCTGGCCGTCGCGGCCGGCCTGTCCGTCGAGCAGATGGTCGGCACCGCCCTCGCCTCGAAGGAGTCGCTCATCGAGACCGGCTTCGGCGGCGTGCTGGGCCACATCGCGCTCATCATCGGTCTCGGCACCGTGCTCGGCTCGCTGCTCGAACGCTCCGGCGGTGCGGACGTGCTCGCCTCGAAGCTGATCGGCATCTTCGGCGAGCGCGGCACCCCGGTCGCGATGGGCCTGGTCGGCCTGATCTTCGGCATCCCGGTCTTCTTCGACATCGGCATCTTCGTCCTCGCCCCGCTGGTCTACGTCGCCGCGCACCGCGGCGGCAAGTCACTCGTCCTCTACGCCCTGCCCGTGCTGGCCGGCCTGTCGATGACCCACGCCTTCCTGCCCCCGCACCCGGGCCCGACGGCCCTCGGCGGCCTCCTCGGCGTCGACCTCGGCTGGCTGATCATCATGGGCCTGGTGTGCGGCCTGCCCGCGTTCGCGGCCGCCGGCATCCTGTTCCCGGCCTGGATCGCCCCGCGGGTCCAGGTTTCCGTGCCCGAGGAGTTCCTGGTCGCCGAGACCGAGGCGGAGGAGGACCCGACGCCCGTCCCGCCGGTATCGCTCGCCCTCGTGCTCGCCGTCATCGCCGTGCCACTGCTCCTGATCCTCGGCGCCACCTTCGGCACGATGCTCCTCGACCCGGGCCGGCTGCTCAGCGTGCTCACCTTCCTGGGCAACCCGGCGATCGCGCTCACCATCGCGGTGCTGCTGGCCTTCTGGCTGCTCGGCATCCGTCGCGGGATGAAGCTCGAGGAGATCTCGGAGTTCACCGGCGCCTCGCTGCGACCGGTCGGCATGATCCTGCTCGTCGTCGGCGCCGGTGCCTTCTTCGGCTCCGTCATCTCCGCGACCGGCGTGGGCGCCGCTCTCGCCGAGGTGCTCGCCGACGCCGGCCTGCCGGTCCTCCTGCTGGCCTACGTGATCTCCTGCGGTCTCCGGATCGCGCAGGGCTCCGCGACCGTGGCGATCGTGACCACCGGCGGCATCGTCGGCCCGACGCTCGCCTCGGGCTACTCCCAGCCCGAGCTCGCCGTGATCGCCGTCGCGATCGCGGCCGGCTCGATCATCCTCAGCCACGTCAACGACGGCGGCTTCTGGATCGTCTCGCGCTACTTCAACCTCACCGTGAAGCAGACGCTGGCGACCTGGACCGTGCTGGAGACGGTGCTCTCGGTCACCGGCTTCGCGGCCGCCGCCGTCGCCTGGGCGATCGTCTGAGGATGCTCTCCGCAGGGCCTGGGCGGCCATCTGCCCGGGCCCTGCCGGGATCTGTTCCGAAGGTCACTCGATCGTCGTCCGAGGGCTCGGGCGGTGAATCGCTCCTCCTCGCTGACCTCCCAGACCTCGTACGCGGCGCGGAGGGCGAGGAGGCAGCCGAGGACGCGGCCGAGCCGGCCCGAGGTGGCGTCGCGGACGCAGGGTGCAACATGGGCCACCCGGCCCTCCCGGCCGGGACATCGTGCCCTGTCTATATCCAGGCGCCGAGACAACGCTCGGATCATGGAAACCGACGCAAGCACACCTTCGTCCGCCGCCCCGCTGACCTACACGGTCACGGGTAGCTCGATTGCAGGTGGACCCGCTCAGGTCCACACCGCCGGCGAAACCGTCATCTTGGACGCAAGCTGGGGTGCGGCACCATCCGAGCTACCAGGCCCAGCACATCTGCTCGCCGCGGCGCTGGCGGCGTGCCTGCTGAAGAACCTGGCACGCGCCAACGACCTGCTCTCGTTCCAGTACGAGCGCGCCGAGGTGCAGGTCACCGCCCGCCGCCAGGATGTACCGCCGAAGTTCACCGAGTTCGTCTACCGACTGCGGCTGGTCACCAACGAACCTCAACGCCGTCTCGACCTGCTGCAACGCAACCTGGAGGGTTATGGCACCGTCTACAACACCCTGGCCGCCACCTGTGACGTCCACGGCACCATCGTTGTCATTGCCTCCTCGCAGGCACACTGAACCGAGCCGACACTCCAGCACGCGGCCAGACGACCCGCGAACGTGGCCGCCGACGACTCGCTTCTCACCGGCACCCCGACTGTCCGCGGTGACCCTCAGCGCCCGCACGTTCGAGCAGAGCGATGACGCGCTCTCGGATGTGGTCGCGCAGTGGGCGGAGCGCCTCGACCTCCCAGCCTGCGGGATTGGGCAGGTCCCAGATCTCGTACGTCACGCCGTCGACCTGCGGGATGTCGAGGCCGGGCTTCATCGCGATGACGATGTCGGCCCGCCGGACCATCTCTTCGGTGATCTTGGTCGGCACGTGACCGGAGTCGTCGATGCCGATCTCGGCGAGGCTGGCGATGGTCCCTTCGCTGGGTCCCTCAGCCGGCGCGACCCCTGCGGAGAGCACGGTGGCACGCTCGCCGGCCGCGTCGCGGGCCAGGGCTGCGCCGAGGGCGGAACGGCCGGCGTTATGGGTACAGACGAACAGCAGCGTGGGCGTCATCGGGTCTTGTCCTTGGTTAGCGTGGCGCGTTCGGGGCCGATCCTGTGCTCCTTGACCCAGGCCTGCGTCGCCATCTGGACCGCGTCCCACGGGGAACCAAGGGGCGGGGTGTAGGAGAGGTCGAGCTCGGTCATGTCCGTCACGGTCATCTCGTGGAACAGCGCAGTGGCGTAGGTGTCGACGCGCTTGGAGATCTCCGCGCCCTTGGTGCCGATGAGCTGGGCACCGAGCAGGCGGCCGGTCTCCGCGTCGCCGGTGATCCGGATGGTGATCGGGGTCGCGCCCGGGTAGTAGGCCTTGTGGTCGTCCGGGGTCGCGGTCGTCGAGACTGGCGTGAAACCCGCAGCCTCGGCCTCGTGCTCGCGCAGCCCGGTGCGGGCGGCAACCAGGTCGAAGACCTTGACCACCTGGGTGCCGAGACTGCCGGCGAACTTCGCCGAGCCACCGAGCGCGTTCTCGCCGGCGATCCGGCCCTGTTTGTGGGCGGTGGTGCCGAGCGGGAGGTAGGTGGTGCCGAGGAGGCGGTGGTGGGTGACCACGCAGTCGCCGGCGGCCCAGATGTGGGGCAGCCCGGTGGCCATGGTCTCGTCGACGACCACCGCGCCACGCTCACCCATCTGGGCGCCGGCGCGGACGAGGAGGTCGGTGTCGGGACGTACGCCGACGACGACCAGAACCAGGTCAACGTCCCAAGCCAGGGCGGAGCCGTCGGTGGTCTTCCCGTCGACATGGAGACCTGCGTCGGTCTTGGTGATGCGGGTGACCAGCGAGTCGGTGTGGACGTCGACGCCGTTCTTAACCAGCTCTTCGTGGACCAGGGCACCGAGCTCGACCTCGACGGTCGGCAGCACCTCGGGAAGCATCTCGACCTGGGTGACCTTGATCCCGCGACCGGTCAGGCCCTCGGCCATCTCGAGCCCGACGTAGCCGGCGCCGACGATCAGCGCGCTCTTCGGCCGGATGCGGTCCAGCGACTCGGTGAGGGCGAAGGTGTCTCCCATCGAGTGCAGGAGATGTACACCCTCGGCCTGCGTCAATTCAGCGAGCCCCTCGATCGGCGGCTCGACGGGAACGGCCCCGGTCCCCACGATCAGCTCGTCATAGGCGATCTCGTCGGTGGAGCCGTCAGGGTTCTTCACGTGCAGCACCTGCGCCTCGACGTCGATCGAGTCGGCCCAGGTGTCGAGGCGCAGCTTCATCCCGGTGGCTTCGAGGTCCGCGTGGGTGCGGTGGGCGAGGTTGCGCCAGTGGGTGACCTCCCCCGAGATGTAGTAGGGAATGCCGCAGATCGAGAAGTTCGGGTAGGCGTCCGCGACGACGACGGTGACCTCGACCGACGGGTCGAGCTCGCGGGCGCGCAGAGCCGCGGAGATGCCGGCGTCGCTGCCGCCGATGGCTACCAGGTGCATGGTCGCGGTTTCCTTTCAGGAGTGGGTGCGCGATCGGAGAAGACCCGCCCGATTGTGACCGCCCGGTCGGCGAACGAGGTCGAGCTGACCAACCAGGGGGGCGCTGCCAAGGAGTTCGGCGAAAGGCCGACGGGCAAGAGAGGAGGTCACAGGTCACATATTGACCTCCATCGATGACTCAGTCAATATTGACTCAATGAGCGGTGAACAACTTTCCGACGCGGCCTCGCGAGCGGCCACCTACGCCGCGCTGGGCGATCCTGCACGCCTACGCATCGTCGACATACTTGCCCTGGGCGATGCCTCCTCATCCGAGCTCGCCCGGGCACTCGAGATGCCCAGCAACCTCCTCGCCCACCACCTCAAGGCGCTGCGCGAGGCCGGGATCGTGGTCAGTCACCGCTCGCAAGGCGACGGACGCCGCGCCTATCTCCGACTCTCCGAAGAGGCGCTCGCCATGGCCGCGCCTGCAGCCACCCGACCCGACCGGGTGGTGTTCGTCTGCACTGCCAACTCTGCCCGCTCCCAACTCGCGGCCGCCCTGTGGCGTCGCGCCAGCGACATACCAGCCGTCTCGGCCGGCACCGACCCGGCGGACCAGATCAACCCCCGCGCAATGGAGGCTGCTCAGCGCCACGGCCTTGACCTCCCGCGGGCACGGCCCCAGAGCCTCGACGACGTCGTGACTGAGAACGACCTCGTGGTCACCGTGTGCGACCTGGCCCACGAGTCCTTGAAGGTCGACCGCGAGCTGCACTGGTCGATCCCCGACCCCGCACGCGAAGGCACTACCGAAGCCTTCGACGCTGCCTATGACGAGATCAAGAGCCGCGTCAACACGCTCGCATCCCGCCTGGATCCCTGAGGTACATCCGTTCCCACCCCAAAGGGGCTCAACGATGAGCACTGACCTGACCCTCGACCAGCAACTCGCCGTCCAGACCGCCGTCGAGCGCCTCCACGAGGAGTTCTCCAGCCACTACAACGCAACCACCATCGAGCGGGTGATGCACTCCTCGCTCGACGAGCTCCTCAAGAGCTCGACCATGACCAACTTCGTGCCATTGCTGGCTGAGAGATTCACGCGGGACCGCCTGCACGCATTATCCCGCAGCGAAGGTACACATACAGACGGCAAGCAGGCTGTCCTCTTCCTCTGCGTCGAGAACGCCGGCCGTTCCCAGATGGCACTCGGCTTCTTCCAGCACTACGCCGGCGATCAGGCCGTCGGCTGGTCCGGCGGTTCAGCGCCGGCCACGGCGGTCAACCCGGTCGCCATTGAGGCCATGGCCGAGCTCGGGATCGACATCTCCGGCGAGCTTCCCAAGCCCTGGACCGACGAGACCGTCCGCGCTGCCGACGTCGTGATCACCATGGGCTGCGGCGACACCTGCCCGATCTTCCCCGGAAAGAAGTACGAGGACTGGGCGCTCGATGACCCCAAGGGGGCCGACATCGAGTTCGTACGCAGCGTCCGGGACGGCATCGAGCAGCGGGTGCTCAACCTGCTAGGCGAGCTCGGCATCGGCCCGAACCCCTCGATTGGGCGAGCTGGGACCGACGGCTAGGCCCACGCCCGTGCGAGCAGCTCGCGGGTGTCGGTCAGCAGCTGAGGCAGCGTCTTGGTGCGCCCGATGATCGGCATGAAGTTCTGGTCGCCGACCCAGCGGGGCACGATGTGCTGGTGCAGGTGGGCGGCGATGCCCGCGCCACCGGCGGTGCCCTGGTTCATCCCGATGTTGAAGCCCTCGGCCTGCGAGACGCCGGCGAGGGTGCGTACGGCCTGCTTGGTCAGCACCGCCATCTCGGCGGCCTCCTCGTCGGTGGTCTCGACGTAGCCGGCGACGTGACGGTAGGGGCACACCATCATGTGGCCCGGTGCGTACGGGTAGAGGTTGAGCACGACGAAGCAGGTCTCGCCGCGGTGGACGACCAGGCCCTCGGCGTCCTCGAGCGTCGGCACCCGGCAGAACGGGCACTTCGTCTCCGAGGGGTCGCTGGGCTTGTTCTCGCCTCGGATGTAAGCCATCCGGTAGGGCGTCCACAGCCGCTCCAGCCCGTCGCCCTCGCCGATGCCGTCCTGGGTGAGTACGCCGTCCATCTCCGTCACGCGGCAAACACTACTTAATCCCCTGGAAAGGTCAGTCGGGCACTTCCCCGGCCCGGAGCGCGTACGCCCCGGCGACGGCGGCGGCGAGCAGCACCACCAGGCAGGCCGCGGTGATCCCGGACAGGGCCTGCCAGGGGACGGTCAGCGGCGCGCCGGGCACGTCGCGTACCACCGCCTGCCGCACCAGCCAGGCCGTGAAGCCGGTGACCGCGCCGCCGACCAGCAGCGCGCCGGCGCCGGTGAACGCCGTCTCCCAGAGCATGGTCCGGCGCACCTGTGCCGGGGTGGCTCCGAGGAGTCGGGCGGTGGCGGTCTGGCGGCGGCGCTGGCTCATCCCGATCAGGACCGCGTTGACCGCCGCGATCGCGGCGTAGACCCCGGCCGGACCGAGCATCACCCACAGCACGACCGTGTTCGTCGCGCGGGCCTCGGCGGAGACGGTGCGGACCCACTCCTCGCCGGTGCTCACCTCGGCTCCGGTGCCCCGGAGCGCCTGTGCGGTCGCGGCGACCTCCGCACCGGCGTCGGTGCGCACGAAGACCGTCCCGGTGTCGCGGGCGACGCGGTGGATGCGTGGCAGGTCGTCGGGCACGATGACGTCGCTCCACAGGTTGGGGGCGTCGGGGACGACCGCGACCAGGCGCACCGTGACGATCCGGCCGTCGATGCGCATCCGGCGGGTCTGGCCGACCCGGCCGCCGAGATCGGTCACGTAGGAGGCGGTGACGGCCACCGCGCGGCCGTGCAGGTCGGCAAGGCTCCCCCGCGTCGCCCGCAAGCTCCGGGAGGCGGCCGCATCGCCGACGTCGACGACCTCGACCTCGGTGCGCTCGCCCGCGAACCCGACCTGCGCGGTGTGGCGTACGTCGCTGACGCGGACCCCGGGCAGGTCCTGGATCCGCTCGGGGCGGTCGGCCTGCTCGACGACCAGCTCCGAGGTGAGCGCGGCCCGGTCGGCGCCCTCGCTCCAGTCGGCGGTCGCGCCGACCGCGACCACCATCGAACCGGCCACCGCCATGATGGCCACCACCGGCGCCGCCACCGCGGAGGTCATCCGGCTGCTGGTGCGGGCGAGGTCGCGGGCCAGGTGTGCCGCCGGGTCCCGTCGCGCCACCACCGCACCGGCGTACGCCGCCAGCTCGGTGTAGAGCAGACCACCCACCGCGTTGGCACCGATGACGGCGACGATCGGCAGGAACATGCCCACGAGCAGCGCGAACAGCAGCGGCATCCCGGGAGCGAACCAGGCGGTGGCGACCAGCCCGGCGACCGTGGTGAGGGCGACCAGGCCTTGGACCACCGTGGGCCGGCGTCGCTCGAGGACCGCCTCGCGGAGCGCCTCGACCGGCTGCGTACGTCCGGCGCGGGCGCCCGCGCGCCACGCCCCGACGAGGGCGACGCCGACGCCGCAGGAGGCGGCGATCACCCACCCGGTCCCCTGGCTCGGCATCGCGAGGAGGACCGGCGTGACCCCGGCCCGGTGCAGGATCTGGAGCACCGGCACCGTCACCGCGGTGCCGAGCAGACAGCCTGCGACCGTGCCGACGGCCGCGACCGCGAGCGCCTCGCCGAGCAGCAGCGTCCGCACCTGACGCGGGGTGGCGCCGAGCAGACGGAGCAGTCCGAGCTCACGGCGCCGGGTGGTTACCACGAAGCCGAAGGTCGAGGAGACCACGAAGAGCGCCAGGAAGAGCGAGATGCCGGCCATGATGCCGAACAGCGACCCGAGGTCGTCGATCTGCCGCTGGGTCTGCTGGTCCAGGCCGCCGGTGGCGGTGCCGAGGGCTCCCAGCATGTTCGTGGCGAGGGTGATCAGGGCGATGCCGCCGGCGAGGGCGACGGCGGCACCGGCGTACGGCGGCCAGGACAGGCGCAACGACTTCAGGCTGTGCGCGCCGAGCGCGACGATGCTCATCGGGCAGGCTCGAGCTCGGCCATGCGGGCGCTGATCCGGGCTGGGTCGCTGCGCTCCATCTGCCCGACGATCCCGCCGTCGGCCAGGAACAGCACCCGATCGGCGTACGAGGCGGCGAGCGGGTCGTGGGTGACCATCACGACCGTCTGCGCCGGCCCGTGGACCCCTGGGGTGTCGACGAGGTCCCGGAGCAGCTCGAGGACGTCGCGTCCGGCGTGCCGGTCCAGCGCGCCGGTGGGCTCGTCGGCGAAGAGCACCGCGGGCCGGGCGTGCAGCGCCCGCGCGATGGCGACGCGCTGCTGCTGGCCGCCAGACAGCTCCGGGGGCCGCCTCCGGGCGAGGCCGTGCAGTC
This sequence comes from Nocardioides sp. NPDC057772, assembly GCF_042798075.1. Classification (NCBI taxonomy): domain Bacteria; kingdom Bacillati; phylum Actinomycetota; class Actinomycetes; order Propionibacteriales; family Nocardioidaceae; genus Nocardioides; species Nocardioides sp. NPDC057772. The sequence goes on along the minus strand of NZ_JBHVKN010000015.1, from coordinate 36,897 downwards.
CGACCTGCTCGAGCGCCCCGATCACCGCAGCACGATCCGGCCGTCGTCCGGCGAGACGGGCGGGGAGGGCGACGTTGTCATAGGCGGTGAGGGCGTCGAGCAGGTTGTACTGCTGGAACACGAAGCCCATCGACTCCCGTCGCAGCTTCGTCAGGGTCGTCCGGCTCAGTCCCGACAGCGTCGTTCCGGCAACGCGGACGCTCCCCCGGGTCGGCCGGTCCAGGCCGGCGGCGATCTGCATCAGCGTGGACTTGCCCGATCCGGACGGGCCCATGATCGCGGTGAACGTGCCGGCGGCGAAGGCATGGCGCACGCCTCGCAGGGCGTGGACCGTGCCGGAGCGGGACCGGTAGGTGCGGGTGACGTCGTCGAGGACGACGGCGGGCGGGCCGGGCGGCCGGGGCGCATGGACGGCGGCCGGGATGGTGGCGGTCATGTCCTCCAGCAAACGCCGCCCACGCGGCGCGCACACGGGCGCGGACGCCACGAGGAGGTAGCGCGTGCGCTACCCCGCGTGGGGTGAGGAGTGCCTAGGCTTCGGTCATGAGACCTCCGGCCGACGTCTGGGCGGCGCTGCGCTCCTCCCCCTGGCGGCTGCTCGCCTCCAGCTGGCCGTGGCGCGCCCTGGCCTACCTGGCCTCCGGCGCGCTGGTCGGTCTCGTCGTCGCCGCGGTGCTGTTCGTGCTGGTTGGCATCGGGCTCCTCACCCTGGTCGTCCTGGTCGGAGTCCTGGTCCTGGCAGGGATCCCGCTGCTGGCGGCGCTCGTCGCCGACGTGGAACGCGTACGCCTCCGGCTGGTCCTCCCCGACGTCCGCCCGGGCCCGGCCGAGCCGCCCGCACCGATCACCTGGGGCGACCGGCTCCGGGCGCTGCGCCGACTGAGGATCTCCGGGCCCGAGGTCGGCTACACCGTGCTGCTCGCGACGGTGCTGTGGCTGGTGGACGCCGTCGTGCTCAACCTGATCATCACCATCCCGGGTGTGCTCGTCCTCGCCCCGGTCCTGGTCCGGCTGGACGCTCCGATCGCCGTCGGCCCCTGGCAGCTGAGCACCCCCGCGGAGGCCTGGATCGCGGTGGCGCCGGGGCTGGGGCTGCTCGTCGCCGGCCTGTACGCCGCCATCCTTCTCGCCGCCGCCCAGGCCAGCCTGGCGCGGCTCCTGCTCGAACCGGCCCAGATCCGGATGGCGGCGGCCGTCGCCGACCTGCGCCGCTCCCGGGTCGACCTCGTGGACGCGTTCGAGACCGAGCGCAGCCGGATCGAGCGCGACCTCCACGACGGCGCGCAGCAGCGGCTGGTCGCGCTGACCATGACGCTCGGCCTGGCCGAGCTGGAGGTGCCCGAGGGCGCCGGGCTCGACCTCGTCCGGCAGGCCCACGCCCAGGCGGAGACGGCGCTGGCCGAGCTTCGCGCCACGGTCCGCGGGATCCACCCACGGGTGCTGGTCGACCATGGGCTGACCGCCGCCGTCCACGAGCTCGCCGACGCCGCCGGGCTGCCGGTCTCGGTCGACCTGCGGATCGACGGGCGGCTGCCGACGCCGGTCGAGGCCGCGGCGTACTTCGTGGTCGCCGAGGCGCTCACCAACGCGGTCCGCCATGCCGGTGCCCGCTCTGCCCGCGTCGAGGGCCAGCTGACCGGTGACCGGCTCGAGGTCGGCGTACGCGATGACGGGGCCGGCGGCGCCACCATGCGTCCCGGCGGCGGGCTCGCCGGCCTGGCCACCCGCCTGGCCGCCCTGGACGGCCACCTCGAGGTCACCAGCCCGCCCGGCGGACCGACGGAAGTGAGGATGACGTGCCCGACCGTGCTTCCCTGAGGGCTCCGCTGAGGGCTCCGCTGAGGATCGTCCTGGCCGAGGACGCCGCGCTGCTGCGCGAGGGCCTGCTCGCGATCCTCGAGCGAGCCGGCCACGAGGTCATCGCCGCGGTCGGCGACGCCGACGCCCTGCTCGCCTTCACCGACCACACCCGCCCCGACGTGGTCATCACCGACATCCGGATGCCGCCGACCCACACCGACGAAGGGCTGCGAGCCGCCGCCGAGCTGCGCCGGCGGCACCGCGACCTGGCCGTCCTGGTGCTCTCGGCGTACGTTGCCGACGCCTACCTGGCCGAGCTCCTCGACACCACCGGTGGCGGCGGCATCGGCTACCTGCTCAAGGACCGGGTCGGACACGTCCGGGACTTCCTCGACAGCCTCGACCGGGTGGCCGGCGGCGAGACGGTCGTGGATCCGCAGGTCGTACGCGGCCTGCTCAACCGCCACCAGCCCGACGGTCCGCTCGACGTGCTCTCGGAGCGCGAGCGCGAGGTGCTGGCGCTGATGGCCGAGGGACGGACCAACGGCAGCATCGCCGCCGCGCTCTTCGTCTCCGAGGCCGCCGTTCGCAAGCACGTCGGCAACATCTTCGCCAAGCTCCGGCTCGACCCCACCACCGACCGCCGGGTCTCCGCCGTCCTCGCCTACCTGCGCGAGGCCTAGAGGGACCACCGTGCCCGGCATCCCGCTTGGGTGACGGTCATAGAGTGGCAACACCCCACGACGTTGCGCGCAAGCGGGCTCCTCCGCCCTTCATCCAGGCTCACCCAGCGTGCCGAAGTGACCACTCCCGTCAGTGACCGCACCTCCGCCTCGGCGCCCGAACCGCCCGGCGGCAGCGGCGCACGCGTCACCGGCAGAGGCTGGGCGGATTCCGCGATCGTGTTGCTGGCCGCTCTGCTGGCGATGGCCGCCTGGCTGCCCTTCCGCCACAGCCCGCTCACCGCGGACGAGAGCGGCTTCCTGATGGTGGCTCAGCAGTGGCAGCCGGGCCGTTCGCTGTACGGCGACTACTGGGTCGACAGGCCCCCGCTGCTGCTCTGGCTGTTCACGATCGCAGGCCACCTCGGACCTGTCGAGACCACCACCTCCGGGGTCGTCGCACCCGGGCTCAAGCTGCTCGGCGCCATCGCCGGCGGGGTGTCGGTCGCCCTGGCCGGTGTCCTGGGCGGCCAGGTGTCCCTGGGGAATCGCTCGGTGCGGCTGACGACCGTCGTGCTGGCGGCGGCGTTGCTGTCCAGTCCGCTGCTCGGGATGTCGGCGGTCAACGGCGAGCTGCTGGCGGTGCCGTTCGTCCTGCTCGGCCTCGTCTGCATCGTGGGGGCGGCGCGCAGACCGTGGGGATGGCGCGCCGCGGGGCTCGCCGCCGCGGCCGGTGCCTCCGGCATGGCCGCTGCGCTGGTGAAGCAGAACTTCATCGACGTCTTCGTGTTCACCGCCGTCCTCGTGGCCGTCTCCCAGCGGCGGCTGCCCCGGGTGTGGGCACACGCCGCCACGTTCACGGGCGGCGCCGCGGCATCGCTCGGCGCGGCGGTCGTAGGGGCCGGCGCCCAGGGCACCTCCGTGCCCGAGCTGTGGGACGCGGTCGTGGTCTTCCGCACCCATGCCGCGGCGCTGATCGAGGCCTCGGCCTCCTCCGCGACGGCCGCACGAGGCGCGATGCTCGCCACGGCGGCTCTGGGCAGCGGGGCCGCCGTCGTCCTCGTCGTCGCGGTGGCGGCGATCCTCGCGCGCAGGTCGCCGCTGGCCCTGCCTGTGCTCGCGATGACCGGGTGGGAGGTGCTCGCGATCGCCGCGGGCGGCAGCTACTGGCTGCACTATCTGACCGGAATCGTCCCCGGTCTCGTGCTGGTGGTGGCCACCGTCCGGCACGATCCACCACCCGACTCTCGGCCCGGGCGCGCGCTGAGGTACGCGGTGGCCTACACGGTCCTCGCC
>NZ_JBHVKN010000015.1:0-33129 GCF_042798075.1 Nocardioides sp. NPDC057772 | reverse complement strand
GGCCGAAACGGGCGGAGCCGCGCGAGCAGGGATGTCTCTCGCGGCCACAGGCCAGCGGAACAGCCCTCGTGGCCTGGTCGTCCTCGGCCCTCGCCGCACCGCCGAGGTCCCCGGAGAGCCGGGTCTCGACCTTTCTGCGTGAGCACGCGCGCCCCGAGGACGGTGTCGTCGTCGGGTTCGGGCATCCCGAGATCGTCGCCGCGAGCGGACTGGACAGTCCGTACGAGAATCTGTGGAGCCTCCCGGCGCGCGTCCGCGACCCGCATCTGACCCATCTGCTCAGCGTCATGGCCGGGAGCTCAGCACCGCGGTGGGTCGTCGTCGACGGGGACAGTCTCGATTCGTGGGGTCTCGACGGCGACCGCGCGCAGCAGTACCTCCTGCGGCACTACGTCGAACGGGTGAGCTACGACGACTGGCACATCTGGCAGCGCCGGTCGTGGCCGGTGACGGTCAGAAGGTGATCCCCCGCGCGGCGAACCGGGCACGGACCAGGTCGGCGGCCGCCTGGCCGTCGCGGGCCGCCGCCGCGGCGTACGTCTCGGCGGCCGCGGCCTGGAAGCTGGTGTCGGGCGCGTAGGAGAACTGGGAGTAGATCAGGGTGGTGTCCCAGTCGCGGGTGGTGAGGCCGAGCGCCTGGTAGCCCTCGCGGATCTCCCACAGCGCCTGACTCCAGATCTGGCCGTCGTAGTGCACCTGGTTGCGGCGGTCCGCGAGGGTCAGGTCGAGGTGGAAGCTGCGGATGCAGTGCGGGGCAGCGGTGTAGGAGGTCGAGTCCCAGTCCATCGGGCAGGACGGATCGGCCGCGACCGGCCAGCCGAACTCCGCGGCCGCGTCGAGCCCGACGGTCACGGCGAGGTAGTCGCCGAACGACTCCCCGATCGCGCCCGCGTCCAGGCTGCTGCCGTAGCCGGGCACCTGGCTGGCGTGGACGGCGTGGCCGTACTCGTGGACGATCACCTCGGCGTCCTCGGCGTCGTCGACACCACCCTTGCCCAGCCGGATCCGGAACGGCTTGTCGGTCTGGTAGGAGTTGTCGCCGCCGTACTGGTTGATCTTCACCGAGAACGGCTCGTTCAGCACGCCCGGGAGCGTCTCGCCGAAACCGAGCGTGTGCAGGTAGGTCTGCGCGCGGGTCACCCAGAAGTAGCCCATGACCTGCTCGAACTGGTCCTGGTGGCGGTCGTAGGAGTAGCTGTTGGTCGTGGAGTACGCCGGTGTGCCGGTGCTCGACTCGACGACCGCGTAGTCACCGCGGAGGTAGCCCGATCCGTCCAGGTGGGTGAGCCGCACCTCGGCGTAGGCGCTCTCCGGCACCGCGCTCGCGGCGTCCTTCTGGTCGGTCAGGTCCTGGTCGTTGCTGGACTGCACCGGGTTGACCATGAACACCCGGGCCGTGCCCTCGGAGGAGCCGCTGCCCGGGGCCGCGGTCGCCGGACTCAGCGGCACGGCGAGTCCGGCGGTGGCCGCCAGGCCCGCGGTGACGGCGATCGAGAGTCTGCGCATGTGGGGCATGGTCTTCTCCTGGGCTGAACGGCCGCACGGCCGGGCGATACCGGAGAGGCTATACCGCGAGGATGTCGTTGGTCAGGAGTTCGTCGAGAGGCAGGTCTGGGTCGAGCTCGATCCCGAATCCGCGGGCGTGGCCGTCGATGACGAACCAGATCGACTGGGCGGTGAGCCGCTCCAGCGTCTCGGCGGGGAGGCGCTCGCCGGTGCGGGTCAGCCAGCGGCGTACGGCACCGAAGACCGCGCCGACGAGACCGTAGATCAGCGGGTCGAGGGCCTCGGCCTCCTCCTCGGTGGGGGTGCCCCCGAGGGCGAGCACGGCGGTGCCGACGATGCCCGAGATCCGGCCGGCGAGCTGCTCCATCCCCTGCTGGAACGGGCCGTCGTCGCCGCCGTCGATGTCGTGGTCGGCGGCGAGGTGGAGCGCGGGGTGGGCTCGGGCCCAACGGACGTAGGTGCCGATGATCCGCTCGATGATCTGCGGCACGGTGCCGTCGAGCGTGATCCCGGGCATCAGGTCGGACCAGAGCCCGTCGAGGATCGCCTGCTGCACGGCCCGGTCGAGGTCGGCACGGTCCTCGAAGTGTCGGTAGATGACCGTGCGGGACAGCCCGGCGCGCGCCGCGATCTGCTGCACCTGCACGTCGGCGCCGGGCTCACCGGCCTCGATCACCGCGATGGCGGCATCGATGATCTGCTGGCGGCGCTGCTGGTTGTGCTTGCTCCACCGGTCCTGCCGACCATCGCGCTTCTCCCCGGCCACCCGCTTATCCCCCTGCTCCCCGATCTCGACCCGGTGTCCAGAGCGCCTCAGCGCTCCTTGCGACGCCCCAGAGCGTATCGGGGTTTCCGCGACTTCGCGGCGATGCCCCGCATCTCCTCGACATCGGTGATCTTCACCCGCGGGCGGCCGGACTCGGCGCCGCGCCGCTTCTCCTCGCGGTCGATCGCCTGCCAGCCGGCCAGGTCGACCATGCCGGGCTGGCGGCTGCGCACGATCGCGGTGATCTCCCGGGTGTCCCCGACCGGGGCCGGGATCCGGTCCGCGTCGAGGTCGTCGAGCAGCTGGTCGACCGTCTCCTCGGCATCGGTCTTGTTGGTGCCGATGAAGCCGTTCGGGCCGCGCTTGACCCAGCCCGCGACGTAGACGCCCGGGAGCACCCGGCCGCGGTCGTTGGGGACGGTGCCGGTCGCGGCGTCGTAGGGAAGGTCCGCCACGGGCAGGCCCTTGTAGCCGACCGCGCGCAGCAGCATCCCGGCCTCGAGGACCTCGGTCTCGCCGGTGGCGACGGCGCGGACGACGCCGTTCGCGTCGCGCTCGAGGCGGTTGCGGCCGACCTCGACCCCGGTGACGCGCCCCTCGCCCAGCACGCGCACCGGCGAGCTGAGGAACCGAAGCACGATCGTACGCAGCTCCGGACGCACCTCGCGGCCGGCGAGCTCACGCAGCAGCCGGGTCGTGGTGCCGTTGCCGGCCAGCGCCTCCTCGAGCGGGAGATCGCCCGTGTCGACGACGACGTTGACGCCGGTGTGGCCCATCAGCCCGACCAGCTCGGGCACCGTGAAGGCCGCCTCCCCGGGCCCCCTGCGCCCGAGAACGACGACCTCCCGCACCGCGCTGTCGCGCAGGACCGCCAGCGGGCCGTCGGCGATGTCGGTGCCGGCGAGCCGCTCGGGGTCCTCGGCGAGGACCCGGGCGCAGTCGAGGGCGACGTTGCCGTTGCCGACCAGGACGACCCGCCCCGACGGGATCGAGTCGGCGTCGAGCCGGACGGGCAGGTCCTGCTTGTCGGGGTGGCCGTTGTACCAGCCGACGAAGTCGGTCGCGCTCAGCGATCCGGGCAGGTCGTCGCCGTCGATCCCGAGGGCACGGTCGCTCGCTGCGCCGACGGTGTAGACGACCGCGTTGTAGCGGGCGGTCAGCTCGGCGTGGGAGACGTCCTTGCCGACCTCGACACCCAGGAAGTAGCGGAACCCGGGCTGCGACTCGATCTGCGCGAAGAGCTTCTCGACCTGCTTGGTGTTCTGGTGGTCGGGCGCGACCCCGGCCCGGACCAGGCCGTACGGCGTCGGCAGCCGGTCGAAGACGTCGACGGTGATCTCGGGGTGCTTGAGGAGCTCGTCGGCGGCGTACATCCCGGCCGGCCCGGCGCCGACCACCGCGACCCGGAACGGACCGGTGCGGGTGAGCCGGCGCTGGGGGTGGACCAGGGCGAGCGGAGTGCGGTCCTTGTGCGGGAAGACCTCGAAGTACTCCGCGTTGATGGCCAAGAAGGGCTTCTGCGCGTCCCTCAGCGTGGTGTGCGGCACGATCGCGTCGGCCGGGCAGGCCGTGACGCAGGCTCCGCAGTCGACGCAGCTCTTGGCGTCGACGTAGAGCATCTCGGCCTCACCGAAGCCGGGCTCGCCGGGGGCGGGATGGATGCAGTTGACCGGGCAGGCGACGACGCACGAGGCGTCGGCACAGCACGACTGGGTGACGACGTGAGGCACAGGTGGCTACCGTTCTAGGGCATCGGGCTCAGCGGGATCAGTAGGACGCGGCGCGCGGCTCGGCGCGGAAGCGCGAGGCGCGACCGTCGATGCCGGTCAGCTTCCACAGCAGCTTGGCCGGGCCCTTGCGGATGCCCAGGTTGTCGGCGAGGAGGCGTACGTCACCGAAGAGGTCACGCAGCAGCTTCTCCGACTCCTCGGACTTCCACCAGATCTCGCGGGCGACGTCGTCCGGGATGCCCATGTCGTAGCGGGCCTGCTTGCTCGGGACCATGATCACGTCGCAGAGCAGGCGCATGATGATCGGGAAGACGTAGGCCAGCAGGGTCTTCTTCACCCGGCCGAGCTCGGGCACGTGCTGCTCGAGGTACTGGTGGGCGAAGCCGATGTGGCGAGCCTCCTCGGCGATGTGGATCTGCATGATCCGGTTGGCCGCGGGGTGGCTGCCGCCGGAGCGCATCGCACCCTTCTGCAGGTGGTCGATCGGCTCCTCACCGGCCAGGATGCCGGTGAAGAACGCCTCCGGGAACCAGGCGCCGGCCGAGGCCATCAGCGGCACCAGGACCTTGAAGTAGGTCGGCGCACCCGCCACGTCAGGGTTCACCCGGTTCACGAACTCCTGGAACATCTGGGTGTGGTGGGTCTCCTCGGTCACCTCGTGAGTCGCGTAGCGGAACTCCGGGTTGTTGTTCTCGGCCCAGACGAGGTGGTTCATGACGCCGCCGATGAGCAGCTGCTCGAACTGCAGGCCGACCTTGGCGACCTGCGCCCAGCGGTACATCCCGATCTCGATCTGGCGCTGCTTGGGCAGCGCCTTGTACCACGGGTGGGCGCCGATCTCGTCGGCGTCGTTGAGGATCCAGCGCTCGTCGTCGGGCAGCACCGCGAGGTCGTCGGAGTCCCAGTCGATGTCCTTGAACGGGTCGAAGTGCACCTCGACCGAGGCCTCGGACAGCGTACGCAGCGTGTCGAGGTAGGCCTGCTTGCCCTGACGGACGTATCCGGTGGACTTCTCATCCTGAACGGCGGTCATGACGATCGCTCCTTTGCACCGTTGCGTTCTGCGTTGAACTAGTGACGACGTGACCCACGTTACCCGGACACGCGTCCCGATAACAAGAGTACGCGCGACTTAGTGTCGCGAGTATTTTGAAAGGTCGAAAACGTAGTCCAGGGAGTTTCCGTCCCTCTACCGGCTGGTAATGGACGGAAACTCCCTGGACTATCTCGACGGGCCCCGCGCGACCCCCTTCGACAGGCTCAGACCTGCTCGTGAGACTCCACGGCGGCCACGATCCGCTCGATCGCCTCGTCGACGGGGATGCCGTTCTCCTGGCGGCCGTCGCGGTAGCGGAAGCTGACCGCACCGGCCTCGACGTCCGACCCACCCGCGATCAGCATGAACGGGATCTTCTGGAGCTGGGCGTTGCGGATCTTCTTCTGGAAGCGGTCGTCGGACTCGTCGACCTCGACCCGGATGCCCTTGGCCTTCAGCTTGCCGGCGACCTCGTAGAGATAGTCGGTGAAGGCGTCGGCGACAGGGATGCCGACGACCTGGACCGGGGCGAGCCACGGCGGCATGGCGCCGGCGTAGTGCTCGACGAGCACACCGAGGAACCGCTCGATCGAGCCGAACTTGGCGGAGTGGATCATCACCGGCTGCTGCCGGGTGCCATCGGCAGCCTGGTACTCCAGGTTGAACCGGTCCGCGGACGGCTGGTTGAAGTCGTACTGCACCGTGCCCATCTGCCAGGTGCGGCCGATCGCGTCCTTGGCCTGCACGGAGATCTTCGGTCCGTAGAACGCCGCGCCGCCCGGGTCGGGCACGAGATCGAGACCGGTCTCGCTGGCGACGTCCTCGAGGATCTTGGTGGCTTCGGCCCAGTCCTCGTCGCTGCCGACGAACTTGTCCTTGTTGGCGTCGTCGCGGGTCGACATCTCCAGGTAGAAGTCGTCGAGGCCGAAGTCCTTGAGCACGGTCAGCATGAAGTCGAGCAGGTGCTTGACCTCGGCCGGCGCCTGCTCCTTGGTGCAGTAGGAGTGGGAGTCGTCCTGGGCGAAACCACGCACGCGGGTGAGGCCGTGGATGACGCCCGACTTCTCGTTGCGGTAGACCGACCCGAACTCGAACAGACGCAGCGGCAGCTCGCGGTAGGACCGACCGCGCGAGCGGAAGATCAGGTTGTGCATCGGGCAGTTCATCGCCTTGAGGCGGTAGTCCTGGCCATCCACGTCCAGCGCCGGGAACATCCCGTCGCCGTAGTAGGGCAGGTGGCCCGAGGTGTGGAAGAGCTGCTCACGCGCGATGTGCGGGGTGCCGACGTACTCGAAGCCGTGCTCGATGTGCTTGGCGCGTACGTAGTCCTCCATCTCCCGCTTGATGATCCCGCCCTTGGGGTGGAAGACCGGCAGGCCGGAGCCGATCTCGTCCGGGAAGGAGAACAGGTCGAGCTCGCGACCGAGCTTGCGATGGTCGCGGCGCTCGGCCTCCTCGATCCGGGCCAGGTGGGCGTCGAGGGCCTCCTTGGACTCCCAGGCGGTGCCGTAGATGCGCTGGAGCTGCTTGTTCTTCTCGTCACCGCGCCAGTACGCAGCAGCGGAGCGCATCAGCTTGAAGGCGGGGATCCGCTTGGTGGTGGGCAGGTGCGGGCCCCGGCAGAGGTCCTTCCAGGCGACCTCGCCGTTGCGGTCGAGGTTGTCGTAGATGGTCAGCTCGCCGCCGCCGACCTCGGCGCCGGCACCCTCGGCGGCGTCGGCCGCGGAGCCCTTGAGACCGATCAGCTCGAGCTTGTAGGGCTCGTCGGCCAGCTCGACGCGGGCCTCGTCGTCGGTGGTGACCCGGCGGGAGAACTTCTGGTTGGCCTTGATGATCTTCTTCATCCGGGACTCGATCTTGACCAGGTCCTCGGGCACGAACGGGGTCTCGACGTCGAAGTCGTAGTAGAACCCGTCGGTGACCGGCGGGCCGATGCCGAGCTTGGCCTCGGGGAAGAGCTCCTGCACCGCCTGCGCCATCACGTGCGCGGTCGAGTGGCGCAGGATGTCGTGGCCGTCCTTGGAGTCGATGAGGACACCCTCGACGTCGTCACCGTCGGCGAGCTCGTAGGAGAGGTCCTTGAGATCCGCGCCGACGCGCGCGGCGATCACGTCGGGGTTGTCCGCGAAGAGCTCCCACGCCTTCGTGCCCGTAGTGACCGTCCGTTCCTCGCGCCCGTCGGGGGTGAGTACGGCGATCTTGATCTCGGACACGGATGCTCCTGTGGGTTCCAGTGATGGGTGGGCCGCGATCCTTCCGCGGCGTTCCGATCGTATCCGCCGTCGGCTGGGTACTGCGAATGGGTGAACCCCGTGTCAGACCGAGGCTCTGGCTGCGTTGCGTGAACCCGTAGGGGCATGCGACTAGACTTCCGACGCCTCGATCGACGTCCCTCCCACTCCCCGATGTGAAAGGCCTCGTGCTCCCGACCACCGGCCCCAAGTCCCGTCTCATCGACCCGTCCCGCCTGGTCCTCCGACTCAAGCGACGCACGTCGATCGCGACCGCCCTGATCACCCTGGGCCTCGGCGCGCTGGCCATGCTGTTCCCGGCCACCGTCGTGGCCCAGCAGGCCGCCGACCGCTGGAACAGCGGGCAGTGGGCGGAGGTGAGCGTGGTGGAGCGGTGCGAGTTCGACAGCGGCACCGGTGACATCACCTCCTGCCAGGGCCGCTGGCGCGTCGACGGCGAGCAGGTCACCGGAAGCATCCACGGAACCCTGCGCGACATCGGCCGCGACCCGGACCCGTCGAAGGCGACCTTCCGGATGTGGGTGGTCGGTTCCGATGCCTACGGCGAGCATGCGATCAACCCGTGGCCGGCCCGCATCGTCGGGATGGGCCGTGACCCGGTGCTCTGGGGCGGGGTCGCGCTGGCCGTGCTCGGGCTGGTGGTGCTGCCGACGCGGCGGGCGTGGCTGCGTACACCGGGCGAGGAGACGCTCACCGAAGACCTCGGCATCCGGCTGAGCACCCACCCAGCGCACGGACGGGCGTGGCTGGCGCCCGTCGGGCTGGTCCTCGGCCCGGTGCTCATCGCGCTCGGCGCTTGGATCGCCACCCGGCCACATCTGCCGATGGTGCTCGTGCTGGCCGGAGGCCTGGTGGGGCTCGCCGGGCTGTTCCTCGGGTTCCGGCTGACCTGGCTCGGGCTGCAGCGCCCGGTCGCGGTTGACCTCGGGCTCTACGACGGCGGTCTGGTCCTGGAGCATGCCCGGCACACCGACGTCATCCTCTGGGAGGACGTGACCAGCATCGACACCGGTGTCGTCGACGAGCGCAGGGCCAACCCGCGCATCGACGTCACGCTGCACCTGGTCACCGGCGCCACGCTGCGGCTGCCGCGCGTCGACCACCAGCACTCGTTCACCGCCCATCTGCACCGGATCGCCTCCGGGACGCTGCCGACGGAGTGAGGTAGCGTCGGCCCCGATGAACCAGATGCGCGCAACCGTGGTCCACAAGGGCGAGCTCTCCGTGCGGTCGGTCCCGCGCCCGGAGCCCGGGCCGGGTCAGCTGCTGATCAAGGTGCTGCGCACCGGGATCTGCGGCTCCGACCTGCACGTGCGCGAGCACAGCGACGAGCTCAACAAGGTGGTCACCGAGATCGGCTACACCACCGCGATGACCCCGGACCAGGAGATCGTGCTGGGCCACGAAATCCTCGGCGAGGTCGTCGCCTATGGCCCCGAGACCCGCGGTCGCTGGGAGCCAGGCACCGCGGTGGCGGCACTGCCGGTGCTGCGTACGGACGGCGCGGTCCACATGGTCGGCTTCGACGTCGACTCCCCCGGCGGCTTCGCGGAGTACACGGTCGTCCAGGAGGCCTTCACCTTCCCCGTTCCCGACGGGGTGGAGCCGGACCAGGCGGTCTTCACCGAGCCGCTGGCCGTCGCTTTCCATGCCGTACGCCGCGGCGCGGTCTCCGCGCGACGCCCGGCCGTCGTCATCGGCTGCGGCCCGATCGGACTGGCCGTGATCCTCATGCTCAAGGCGCAGGGCGTGAAGACGGTGGTCGCCTCCGACCTCTCCCCCGCGCGCCGCGCGCTGGCGGTGGAGTGCGGCGCCGACGTGGTCGTCGACCCGCGCGAGTCCTCGCCATGGGAAGCCTACAAGCAGCGCGGCCCGGTGAACTCGCTGACCGACTACCTGAGCTTCGGCATCGACGCGATGCAGGTCGTACGCCGGATCCCGCTGCTCCCCTGGGAGACGGTGCTGCTCAACGCCGACCGCCTGGGGCAGTCGCCGACCGGACCGGTGGTCTTCGAGTGCGTCGGCGTCCCCGGCATGCTGGAGCAGATCATGACCGCGGCGCCGCTGCACACCCGCGTCGTGGTGGTCGGGGTGTGCATGGAGCCGGACACGATCCGGCCGGCGATCGCGATCCACAAGGAGATCGACCTGCGGTTCGTGTTCGGCTACGACCCTGCCGAGTTCGCGCGCACGCTCGAGCTCATCGCAGGCGGCAAGGTCGACCCCTCGCCGCTGCACACGGGCACCGTCGGCCTCGACGGCGTCGCGCAGGCCTTCGACGACCTCGCCGACCCGGAGACGCACGCCAAGATCCTGGTCGATCCGTGGGCGTGAGTCCACGATTCTGGTAGACGGGTCACCTACCGGTAGTATCTGTTCACCGCGGCCTGTTCCGGTCTTGCCCCCGGCCGCTCTCGGAACGCGACTTTCACTATGGCGAGACACCTCGCTTGAAAAGTTGACTCCTTGTCCCAGCAGAGCTTCAGCGCGCTCGGCGTGCCCGCAGACCTGACCGCCGTTCTCGACCACCACGGCATCACCTCCCCCACCCCGATCCAGGCAGCGACCCTGCCGGACTCGCTCGCCGGCCGCGACGTGCTCGGCCGCGGGCGGACCGGGTCGGGCAAGACGTACGCCTTCCTGCTTCCGCTCGTCGCCCGCCTCGCCGGCGGGCCGAAGGCGAAGGCGGGCAAGCCGCGCGCCCTCGTGCTCGCGCCGACCCGTGAGCTGGTCCGGCAGATCGAGGAGTCACTGCGTCCGCTCGCGACCGAGGCGGGCCTGAGCGTGCAGACCGTCTTCGGCGGGGTCGGGCAGAACCCGCAGGTCATCGGCCTGCGCAAGGGCGCCGACGTCGTCCTCGCCTGCCCCGGCCGGCTCGAGGACCTGATCGGACAGCGTCACGCCGACCTCTCCTCCGTCGAGATCACCGTCCTGGACGAGGCCGACCACATGGCCGACCTCGGCTTCCTCCCGGCGGTCAAGCGCCTCATGGCCGCGACGCCGAAGGGCGGCCAGCGGCTCCTGTTCAGCGCGACGCTCGACAAGGGCATCAACGTGCTGGTCAAGCAGTTCCTCTCCGCCCCGGTCGTGCACGAGGCCGACTCCGCCCAGTCGCCGGTCGCCGAGATGGAGCACCACGTGCTGCACCTCTCGGCCCGCGAGCACCGCATCCCGGTGCTCGCCGACCTGGCCGCCGCCCCGGGCCGCACCGTCGTCTTCACCCGCACCAAGCACGGCGCCAAGGGCGTCGCCCGCCAGCTCGGCCGCGCCGGTATCCCGGCCGTCGAGCTCCACGGCGACCTGTCCCAGAACGCCCGGGTACGCAACCTGGAGGCGTTCCACTCCGGCAAGGCGACGACCCTGGTGGCCACCGACATCGCCGCCCGCGGCATCCACGTCGACGACGTCACCCTCGTCGTCCACGCCGACCCGCCCGCCGAGCACAAGGCCTACCTGCACCGTTCCGGTCGTACGGCCCGTGCCGGCGCCTCCGGCACCGTGGTCACCCTGATGCTGCCCGACCAGGTCAAGGACGTACGCAGCCTCGCCCGCGCCGCCGGGATCAAGCCCACCACCACCCGGGTCGACGGCCCCGACCACCCGATCCTGGTCGAGCTGGCCCCGGGCGAGCGCAGCCGTCCTGGCCCGTTCGTCCCTGTCGTCACCCAGCCGCCGCGCCGCCCCGCCGGCGAGGGCACCGGCACCCGGAAGAGCCGCCCCGGCTCCCGCGCCCGCCGGCGCCAGCGCGCCGCCGGCACCCGCTGAGTCTTCCCGCTGGTCGAGCCGCCGGAGCCGCTAGGCGGATCGAACTCCGACTCGAGACTGAGGACCTGGTCCTCCGGCGGAACTAGGGTTGGCCGGGTGACTGTGCACGACGACGCCGGCTCCTCCGGCCGGCTGGCGACCTTCTTCGCGACCGACGACGACTGGGAGCGGGAGGGCTCGATCACGCTCGGCGACTGGCTGGTCGGCGCGGTCGTGCTGGTCGCCAGCCTGGTCACCCTGGAGCTGATCCGCGGGGTCGGCACGCTGGACAGCAGCGACGCGCCGACCTGGGTCGAGTGGCTGGCGGTGATCAGCGGAGCCGCGCTGCTGGTCTTCCGGCGCCGGTTCCCGCTGACGATCGCGCTCCTGGCCGGGGTCCACATGTTCGTCACCGGCGTGTGGCTGCCGATGGTGATGGGGCTGCTGCCCATGCAGATCATCTACTTCGTCGCGTTCTTCGCAGGCGCCGCCTGGGCGCGGAGCCGGCGCGACATGGTGGTCGTGATGGGTCTGATCACCCTGTTCATGTTCGCCTGGCTCTCGTGGCAGTTCGCGGTCGGCAGCGGCATCGACGAGATCCGCGAGTCGACCTCGGACGCGGAGGGCTCCTCGCTCGTCGGCCCGGTGACCGCCTACGTGCTGCTCACCACCTTGATGAACCTCCTCTACTTCATCGGCGCGATCGTCGGCGGCCAGGTCGCCTGGCGGGGCACGCGGCAGAAGGCCGAGCTCGCCGCGCAGGCTGTGACCATCGCGGCCCAGTCCGGGCAGCTGCAGCGCCGCGCCGTCATCGACGAGCGCCTGCGGATCGCCCGGGAGCTGCACGACGTGGTCGCCCACCATGTCGCGGTCGTCGGGGTGCAGGCGGCCGCCGGGCGCAAGCTGCTCGAACGCGGCCGTCCCGGCGACATCGAGGGTGCCGCCGAGGCGCTCGGCAACGTCGAGGCCTCCGCCCGCGAGGGCGTCACCCAGATGCGCTCGCTGCTCGGCACCCTGCGCGACCCCGCCGGTGACGCGGAGGCGGAACCCGATGGCGTACGCCGCCCCGAGCCTCGGCTCGAGGACCTGCCCGGGCTCCTGGACGAGGTGCGCGAGAGCGGGCTGCTGGTCGACTACGAGGCCGTCGGCCCGGTCGAGGACCTTCCCCTTCCCCTGGCCCACTCGGTCTACCGGATCGTCCAGGAGGCGCTCGCCAACGTCCGCCGCCACTCGACCGCCGACCGCGCCCAGGTCGTGCTCCGCGTCGACCGGTCGGCCGCTGCCCCGTACGCCGAGGTCGAGGTCACCGACAACGGCCGGCCCCGCCATGGCACCTCCGGCAGCGGCCTGGGTCTGCTGGGCGTACGCGAGCGGGCAGCCGTCCGGAAGGCGGAGGTCGACATCGGGCCCCGCGCGGTGCAGGGGTTCCGGGTGCGGGTGCGGTTCCCGCTCGACTCCCCCGTCCCGTCCTCGGCGGGGGTCGCTCGATGATCCGGGTGCTGCTCGCCGACGACCAGCAGCTGGTGCGCTCGGGGTTCCGTCTCATCCTCTCGATGGAGGACGACATCTCGGTGGTGGGCGAGGCCTCCGACGGCGCCGACGCGATCGCCAAGGCGCGCGAGCTGCGGCCCGACGTGGTCCTCATGGACGTGCAGATGCCCGGCACCGACGGCATCGAGGCGACGCGTACGGTCGTTGCCGAAGGACACGCCAAGGTGATCATCCTGACCACCTTCGACCGCGACGACTACCTCTTCGACGCGCTCGCTGCCGGCGCCAGCGGCTTCCTGCTCAAGAACGCCGACCCCGACTCGCTGGCCGAGGCGGTGCGTGCCGCGGCCGACGGCCACGCGCTGCTCGCGCCGGAGGTCACGATGCGCGTGATCGGCCGGGTGACCAGGGACAACGCTCCCTCGGTGCCGCAGCCGAAACCACCCAAGGAGCTCGACCTCCTGACCGCCCGCGAGCGCGAGGTGCTGCTGCTCATCGGCGAGGGGCTGAGCAACAACGAGATCGCGCGCCGGCTGTTCCTGACGGAGGCGACCGTGAAGACGCACGTGTCGGCCTGTCTGGCCAAGCTGCAGCTGCGCGACCGGGTGCAGACCGTGGTCTTCATCCACCGTCACGGGCTGCTGCCCGCGAGCCCGCCCAACGGGTGAGGACGGGTTCATCCTCGCGACGGATCCGCCGGTCGCGGGGCTGAAATAGCGTGGGTCCCGTTCATTTCCGACGCAGAGGAGTTTCGATGCTCGAGGTCAGCGGGTTGACCCGCCGCTTCGGCGACATGGTCGCCGTCGACGACGTGTCCTTCCCGGTCCCGTCCGGTGGGCTCACCGGGTTCGTGGGCGGCAACGGTGCCGGCAAGACGACCACCATGAGGATGATCATGGGAGTGCTGGCCGCCCATGCCGGCAGGGTCTCCTGGCACGGGCACGAGGTGACCCGCGAGGACCGGCGTCGGTTCGGCTACATGCCCGAGGAGCGCGGCCTCTACCCGAAACAGCCGATCATCGACCAGCTGGTCTACCTGGCCCGGCTGCGTGGCATGACCACCGTCGACGCGCGCCGGGAGATCACCGCGCTGCTGGAGCGGTTCGGACTGGGCGCCCGCGTCAAGGACCCCTTGGAGAAGCTGTCGCTCGGCAACCAGCAGCGCGTCCAGATCATCGCCGCGCTCGTCCCCGCCCCGGTCGCGCTCATCCTCGACGAGCCGTTCTCGGGTCTGGACCCCGAGGCGATCGACGCGATGGCCGACCTGCTGCGCGAGCACGCCCGCGACGGCGTACCCGTCGTCTTCTCCTCCCATCAGCTCGACCTGGTCGACCGGCTGTGTGACCGGCTCGTGGTCATGGCTCGCGGCCGCGTGGTCACCCAGGGCACCGGCGAGGAGCTGCGCGCCGAGGCGGCGCTGCGCTACCGGGTCCTGCTCGACGGCGACGCCGGGTGGGTACGCGACCTGCCGGGCCTCCACGTACGCGACGTCGCCGGCCCCGAGGCCGAGATCGAGGTCGTCTCCCCTGGCGCCGAGCAGAAACTGCTCACCGAGGCCACCACCCGGGGGAACGTGCTCGACTTCCACCGCGTCGTGCCCCGCCTGTCCGAGATCTACCGGGAGGTCACCGCATGACGACGCCCAGGCCCAGGAGCCAGCCCGTGTGGCAGATCGTCGCGCGCCGCGAGGTGGCGGTCCGCGCCACCGACAAGTCGACCCTGATCGGCACCGCAGTGATGCTCGCGGTGATCGTGGGTGTGCTCGGCTTCACCGCGTGGAGCGAGAGCCGCGAGAAGTCCTACGACCTCGCCTACTCGTCCACGGCCTCGCAGGCGATGGCCGAGGGCATCGCCGAGCGCGCCGGTGACATCGACGAGAAGGTACGCATCGAGCCGGTCGCCGTCGATGACGCCGACGCCGCCCGGCACGCGCTCGAGGAGGAGCAGGCCGACGCGTACCTGCACCCGACCGCACAGGGCTGGACGCTGGTCACGCTCCAGGACCCCGACTCCGAGCTGCGCGACGTGGTCAGGCAGGCGGTCGAGGCGATCGTCCTGGCCGACAACGCCGGGGCCGCCGGCACGACCGCCGCCGAGCTGACCAGGGGATCCGCGGTCGCGCTCGACCAGCTCGAGGGCGACAGCGAGCTGACCGCGATCCGCTACGTCGTCGGCTACGCGCTCGCGATCGTCTTCTACTTCGCCTCGATCATGTTCGGGATGACGCTGGCCAACAGCGTCGTGGAGGAGAAGCAGTCGCGGATCGTGGAGATGATCGCCGCCGCGGTGCCGCTGCGGCAGCTGCTCGCCGGCAAGATCATCGGCAACGCGGTCATCGCGGTCGCCCAGATGCTCATCTACGTCGCCGTCGGGCTGGTCGGACTGAGCCTGACCGACTTCAGCTTCGCGCTGCCCGCGCTCTCGGGCGCGATCGGCTGGTTCGTGGTCTTCTTCCTGATCGGTTTCGTGGTGCTCTCGACCCTGTGGGCGGTCGCGGGTGCGCTCGCCTCGCGCACCGAGGACCTGCAGTCCTCCTCGACCCCGATCACGATGCTGCTCATGGTGATGTTCTTAGGCGCTCTCTACCTCGACGGTGTCGGCGAGCGGATCGGGTCCTACGTGCCGCCGCTCTCCGCGGTGCTCATGCCGATGCGCCTGGTCGACGGCAGCGCCGCCTGGTGGGAGCCGATCATCGCCGTGGTCCTGCTCCTCGCCTTCGGCGTCGCGCTCGTACGTCTCGCCGAGCGCCTCTACAGCAGGGCTCTGCTCCAGACCGGCGGCCAGCTCTCCCTCAAGGCCGCCTGGCGGCTGGAGGAGTGAGTCCGGCTCAGGCCGAGGCGCGCGAGAAGCCGAGATGGATCGCGAAGCCCGTCAGCAGCCCGCCCGCCGTCCAGCGCACCCCGCGCTCGACGCGGCGGCTGCGGCGGAGCACGCCGGACACCCGCCCGGCGAGGACCACCCACACCGCGTTGACCACGGTCGCGACCGCGATCTGCACGAGCCCCAGCTCGATCAGCTGCAGGCTCGTGGGCCCGTTTCCGGCCTGGACGAACTGCGGCAGCAGCGCGCCGTACATCAGCGCGATCTTCGGGTTGAGCAGGCAGGTGGTCAGCCCGGTCAGGTAGAGCCGCCACGCGGAGTGCCGCGGCAGGTCGGCATCCGGGGTGAGCGCCTGGTTGGAGCCACGCACCATCCCCCAGGCCAGATAGATCAGGTAGGCCACCCCAGCGATCTTGATCGCCACGAACAGCCCCGGGACCACGGCGAACAGCAGCGCCAGACCGAGCGTGGTGGCCAGGACGTACAGCAGGAACCCGGTCACCACCCCGGCGAGCGAGACCATCCCGGCCGTACGTCCCTGGATCAGCGTCCGGGAGACCAGATACATCATGTTGGGACCGGGGGTGACGACCATCCCGAACGCGATGGTCGCGACGGCGAGGGCAGCGGACGCGGAGATCACCGTTCGAGGCTAGGCCCAGGCGCTCCATCGCCCGAACGAATTTTCGTTCGCCGAGACAAACCCGGGGCGGAGACGCCAGGGTGGGTCGAAACCTGTCACCGTCGACCGGAGGAGCCCGGCATGGCCCGAGAGATCAGCACCATCGTGACGGACCTGCACTACCTGGAGTGCCCGCGCTGGCACCAGGACCGGATCTGGTTCGTGGACTTCTACTCCCACAAGGTCTACTCGGCCCGGGAGGACGGGTCCGACCTGAGGGTCGAAGCCGAGGTGCCGGGGCAGCCCTCGGGGCTGGGCTGGCTCCCCGACGGCCATCTCCTGGTCGTGTCGATGAGCGACCGCCGGATCCTGCGGCGCGAGTCCGACGGCTCGCTGGTCACCCATGCCGACCTCAGCGGCCATATCAGCCACCATCTCAACGACATGGTCGTCGACGAGCAGGGCCGGGCGTACGTCGGGAACTTCGGCTTCGACATCATGGCCGGCGCCGACGTGGCGCCGACCGTGCTGCTCCGGGTCGACCCGGACGGGACGGTGGCCGAGGTCGCCGACGACCTGTGGTTTCCCAACGGCAGCGTCATCACCGACGACGGCACGCTGATCGTCGACGAGACCTGCGGCAACCGGATCACCGCGTTCGACATCGCCCCGGACGGGTCGCTGACCAACCGGCGTACCTGGGCGAAGTTCGGCGAGCTCAGCACCCACACCGCGTTCGCCGAGGCGATGGGCGACGCCGTCCTCGCACCCGACGGCTGCTGCCTGGACGCCGAGGGCGCCCTCTGGACCGCAGACGGGGTCTTCGGCCGGCTGGTCAGGGTCGCCGAGGGCGGCGAGATCCTCGAGCAGATCGAGCTGGACGGCGGCGTCTTCGCCTGCATGCTGGGCGGCGGCGACGGGAGGACGCTGTACGCCTGTGCCGCCCCCGACTTCTTCGAGGAGCCGCGCAAGGCGAACACCGAGGCGCGGCTGCTGGCCATCCGGGTCGACGTCCCGCATGCGGGGCGTCCCTAGGTCGGCCTCAGGCCTGGACGTCGGGCGGCGGGCCGTCGAGCCGCCCGGCGCGGCTGCGGATCGGCACCGCGACGTGGAGCGCGTTGCTCTCCAGCGTGAAGTCGGTCGGCGTCTCGGTGACGATCTCACCGTCGAGGTTGACCTGCATCGCCTCGTCGGTGGTGATCCGCACGGCTGAGGTGGTCACGTGGTGCACCTGCTCGTGCTCGATGAAGTGGCCGCTCCTGAGCAGCCGCGCGATCGAGACGTGGTCACGCATCCGGCCGCGGACGATGGCGTAGACGTCGAGCAGGTCGTCGTCCACCGACGCGGTGGGCGAGACGGTGTTGCCGCCGCCGTAGTGGCGGCCGTTGCCGACCGCGACCTGGAGCAGGTCGTCGAGCTCCATCGTGTCGTGGTCGCCCTCGGGGAACTCCAGCCGGGCGGTGAACGGCTTGTGGTGTCGGTAGGCCTGGAGGGTCGCGACCGGATAGGCCGCCGGCCCGATCAGCTTCTTCAGGCGCGGGTTCAGCGCCTCGGTCACCGCGACCGAGAGGCCGAAGGAGGCGACGTTGAGGTAGGCGTGGCCGTTGGCCCGGCCGATGTCGACGTTGATGATCTTCCCCTCGAGCATCTGCCGGACCGCGGTCTCCGGGTCCTGGTCGAGCTCGAGCGTGCGGGCGAAGTCGTTGGCGGTGCCGAGCGGCAGCACGGCGAGCACGACGTCGCTCCCGGCGATCCGGGCCGCCGCCGCGCCCACCGAGCCGTCACCACCACCGATGACGAGCAGGTCGGGTTTGTCGGCCGCCACCTCGTCGAGCGTTGCCTCCAGCTCCTCCCCCGAGTGGACAGCGTAGGAGTGCACGTCGGCGATGCCCGCGGACCGCAGCATCTCCTCGGACGACGCCAAGGCGTCCTGTCCCCGGCGCGAGCCGGCGTTGACCACGAGCGCGACCTTGACGGAGTCGCGCGACAACAGCGATTGCATGTCCACAACAGGAGCGTACGCAGTCCACCTGAGTCGACGCTGGCGCGTTCCTGTGAGCGGACTGTGACGGCGGTGTCAGACCACCACGCCGGCCGTGACCACCTCGGCGAAGACGCCGAACGCCGGCTCGCCGGCCCGGTTGAGCGGGCGGTGGGTGGCGAGCGTCTTCAGGACGCGTACGTCCCGCTCCCCCGTCTCCGGATGGATGTCGATCACCGCACAGCGCGGGATGGGTACGCCGATCCGCAGCGTCGCACCGCCGACCCGGACCTCCCGGCCGACCCAGGTGTCCTCGGCGTAGGGCTCGTCGCTCTCGACCACCAGGTTGGGACGGAACCGCGCCGCGTCCAGAGCGTCCTGGCCGGTCCGCCCGGCGAGGTCGCGCAGCGAGGCCGTGGTCACCACCGACACGGAGCCCGCGAAGACGACGTCTCCACGGCGGGCACGGGCCAGTCGCAGCGGCCGGTCCAGCCACCGCGAGAGCAGCTCGGCGTGGGGACCGCCGACCAGCTCCAGCTCGACCTCGCGGCCCCAGTAGTCGCAGGTGATGGTCTCCCCCGTCGCCACCGGCTCCGCCGAGGCGGTCTCGCCGTCCGGCAGCTCCACGTCGAGCCGGTCGCCCACGACCTGTGCTCGCACGGCGACCAGCGACGGGTTCTGGACGGTGCGCAGCACCCGCCCGCGCGCCGGGTCCGCAGGGTCGACCGACACCAGGGCGAACCCGCGGTCTCCCACGGCCCCCTGGGCGTCGAGCACGACCTGGTCGTAGGCCAGGTGCCTGGTCCCCTTGATCGGCGCGAAACCCGCGCGCACCACCGTCAGCTCATCGGTCACGGGCCCAGTCAACCAGCGCTGCGAAACGCCTTGGCGCCCTCGGCCGCCAGCTCGCTGTAGCCGGTGGTCCCGGAGCCGAGCAGCTCCTCGGCGGCTCGCTTGACGGCGCCGAGCGCGGCGAAGGCGAACGCGCCGCCGACCGAGATCCGGGCCGCACCGGCCTCGGCCAGCTCCGGGACCGACGGTCCGCCCGGGAGCAGCAGGACGTTGACGGGCCGGTCGACGGCGTCGACCAGGCGGCGTACGTCCTCGACCGCGATGACTCCGGGCGCGAAGAGCACGTCGGCTCCGGCCTCCTGATAGGCCTGGAGGCGGGTGATCGTGTCGTCCAGGTCGTCGCGGCCACGGATGTGGTTCTCCGCGCGAGCGGTGAGGACGAAGCCGTCCCCGGCGGCCGCGGCGGCAGCCGCGACCCGCTCGGCGGCCTCCTCGACGGGATAGATCGTGTCCTTCTCGAGTCCGGCGTAGTCCTCGATCGACGCACCCGCCAGACCGGCCGCGACGGCGAGCCGGAAGGTCTCCTCGACCTCGGCGGTGGTGGCCGCGAAGCCGGCCTCCAGGTCGGCCGAGACCGGCACCTCGACCGCGTCGACCAGCGCGGTCGCGTGGGCGATGACCTCGTCCCGGGTGACCTGGCCATCCATGCGGCCCAGGGTCGCGGCGTACCCGCTGCTGGTCGTGGCCAGCGCCTGGAATCCCAGCGAGGCCAGGACCTTGGCCGAGCCGGCGTCCCAGGCGTTGGGCATCAGCAGCGGGCGTCCGGGCAGGTGCAGCGACAGGAAGTTCTCGGCGAGCGACATGCCGGTCACCCTGCCACGACCGCCTCGCGGGCGCACGCGAGAATCCGACCTAGACTCATCGGACATGGGGCACGACCACGACCACATCTCTCCCGCGGCGGACCGGCGCTACCTGATCGCCGCGATGTCGCTCCTGGGTGTGTTCCTGATCGGCGAGGTGGTGGTCGCGATCATCGCCAACTCGCTCGCGCTGCTCGCCGACGCGGGTCACATGCTCACCGACGTCGGCGCGATCGCGGCGGCGCTGTGGGCGATGCGGCTGGCCGCCCGGCCGGCTCACGGCCAGTGGACCTACGGCTGGAAGCGGGCCGAGATCCTCTCCGCGGCGCTCAACGGCATCACCCTGCTCGTCTTCGCCGCCGTGGTGGGCGTGGAGGCGATCCGGCGCCTGATCGACCCGCCCGACGCCGAGGGATGGCCGATGTTCGTCGTCGCGCTCGTCGGCTGCGTCGTCAACGTGATCGCGGCCGCCCTGATGGCCCGCGCCAACCGCACCTCGCTCAACGTCGAGGGCGCCTACCAGCACGTCCTCTCCGACCTCTACGGCTTCATCGGCACCCTCGTCGCCGCGGTCGTCATCCTGCTCACCGGCTGGACCCGAGCCGACCCGGTGGCCTCGCTCGTGGTCGTCGCCCTGATGACGTACGCAGGTGTGCGTCTGCTCCGCGACAGCGGCCGGATCCTGCTCGAGGGCGCACCGGCCGAGGTCGACGTCGAGGACCTGCGCCAGCACCTGCTCGAGGTCGAGGACGTGGTCGACGTGCACGACCTGCACGCCTGGACCGTCACCTCGGGCCTGCCCACGGTCTCGGCCCACCTGACCCTGCGGCCGGAGTGCTTCCTCGACGGCAGCGCGCCGAAGGTCCTCGACCGGGTCCAGGCCTGTCTGGCCGGACACTTCGACGTCGAGCACTCCACCTTCCAGCTCGAGCCCGAGACCCACCTGGCCCACGAGCCCGGGATGCACTGAGCCTCTCGCCGGAGGGACGTCAGGCCCGGGAGAGTGCGGTGAGGGCTGCCTCGCGCGCCTGCTCGATCGCGTCCTCGGCGATGCCGCACAGCCTCAGGCAGGCCGAGGCGATCGTGGCGACGGTGGTGCTGCCGATGCGGTCGTCTCGGCGGAGGCTGACCACGCTCTCGACCATCTGCACGAGCAGCTCGCCGAGCCCGGGCTCGTCACTGCTCGCCGAGACCCGCTCCCCCGCGGCCCGCTGCGCGACCCGGTTGTAGCCGGCGACGAGGTCCCCTCGGAGATGGCCGTAACGGTCGTAGACGGGCGAGGCGATCACGTCGGGCAGGCGGTAGAGCATGCCGATGTTGTAGGGCATCGCGACCAGCGCGCTCATGTCGCTGACGGCGAGGGCGTACAGGCCCACGTCGGGAGTGACCGACCCCATGACGGCCTCGATCTTCCCGGCCTGCTCGACGCGGTCCTGGACCGACCGCTCGAGCAGCACGGCAAGGATCTCCTCCTTGCTGCCGAAGTGGTAGTAGATGGAGGCCTGCCTCAGGCCGGCACCCTCCGCGATCTCGCGGGTCGTGGTGCCGGCGTAGCCGCGGCCCACGAAGAGCTCAGCGGCGGCAGCGAGGATCTGATCTCGAGGGTTCGCCGCAATCTTGCCGGGAAGCAGCCGTGGACGGCCGCGACCAGGACGCGGCGAGATCTGTGACACCGTGGCATCGCCTTTTTCTGTCGCACGATAGATAACGTTGGAGAGGGCAAGTTTCGCACTCATATCGAAAGAGTCAAGCGCTGGGCCACGTGTCCACCCGCAAACCACTCAGTGCGTGAGCTTCAGCCCGACGACACAGCCGACGAGCGCGACGATCAGCAGGACGCGTACCGGGCTCATCGACTCCTCTCCGGCGACCATCGAGTAGCCGACGGTGAGCGCGGCACCGATGCCGACCCAGACCGCGTAGGCGGTGCCGATCGGCACGGTGCGCATGGCCATCGCGAGACCCACCAGACTGCCGATCAGGGCAACGCCGAACACGACCGACGGGACCAGCCGCGAGAAGCCCTCGGTGCGGCCCAGGGCGAGCGCCCACACCGCCTCGAGGACGCCAGATGCAACGAGAAAAAGCCAGGACATGACCACTCCAGACGGCCGTCTTGTCGCGCCTCCGGGTACGGCTCCCTCGTCCGGCAGCCGGTCTCGGCTGACGTCTTCGACATTAGCAAAACTGTCACTCGATAGAAACTTCAGGATGGTAGAGAACGCGTGTTCTTCAGCACGGGATCCGGAACGGAATTCTGGGCACGATGATGAGAGGATGCGACGGTGACCTTCACCGTCGGCTTCGTCACCGGAGCCACCCCCGACAAGTGGGCCCGGATCTGGCGTGACCGCAGCCGTGAGCGGCTCGAGCTGGTCCCGGTCACCGAGGAGGACCAGGAGCGGCTGCTGCATGAGGGCGACCTCGACATGTGCCTCGTCCGCCTTCCCGTGGACCGCGACGGGCTCCACTGCATCCCGCTCTACGAGGAGCAGCCGGTCGCGGTGATGGGCCACGAGCACCTCCTCTCCCTGCTCGAGGAGATCACCCTCGACGATCTCGCCGAGGAGCAGCTCGTCATCCCAGAGCGCGGGGGCTGGACGCCAAGCGCCGAACAGCTCGCCTGGCCGCCGATGAGCGAGAAGGACGCCATCGAGACCGTCGCCGCCGGCACCGGCGTGGCGATCGTGCCGATGTCGATCGCTCGCCTCTATCACCGCAAGGACGCCGTCTTCCGTCCCGTGGCGGGGGTCGAGCCCACCACCGTCGGGCTGGCCTGGCTGATCGACAACGACGACGAGCGCGTGCAGACCTTCATCGGCATCGTCCGCGGCCGCTCGCGGAACTCCTCCCGACGCTGAGACGCACCCAGATGAGCGCTCCCGGTGAGTGACCGGGCAGACTTTGCACCATGCTCGAACCCACCGACCTCACCGCCCGCGCGACCGAGGCGCTGCGCACCACGTTCGGCACCGAGGCCACGGTGGTCGGAAGGGCGCCGGGCAGGGTCAACCTGATCGGCGAGCACACCGACTACAACGCCGGACTGGTGCTGCCGGTCGCACTCCCCCACGCGACGTACGCTGCGGCCGCACCGCGCACCGACGGCGTCATCCGGATCGCCTCGGCCCAGGAGCGCGAGCCGTTCACCGGCCACGTCGACGAGCTCGGTCCGGAGATCGAGGGCTGGGCCGCGTACGTCGCGGGGGTGCTGTGGACCTTGCGTGAGGCCGGCCTGGTGACGGGTGGTCTCGACATGCACCTGGAGTCGTCGGTCCCGCTCGGTGCGGGCCTGTCGTCGTCGGCGTCGGTCGAGTGCGCCACCGCGATGGCGGCGCTCGGCGTCGCCGGCCGGACACTCGACGAGGACCTGCGGCGCGCCGTCGTCGCGGCCGGGATCCGGGCCGAGACCGAGGTCGCCAAGGCGCCGACCGGCGGGATGGACCAGTCGGTCTCGGTCTTCGCCGAGGCCGGCGGCGCCCTGCTGATCGACTTCTCCTCAGGTGAGCACCGCAGCGTCCCGCTGGCCCTGGGCGAGCGCACCGTCCTGGTCACCGACACCCGGGTCAAGCACCAGCTGACCGACGGCGGCTACGCCTCGCGCCGTGCCCAGTGCGAGAAGGCCGCCGCCGACCTCGGGCTGCGCTCGCTGCGCGAGGCCACGCTGGAGCAGGTCGAGACCCTCAGCGACGACGTCGTACGCCGCCGCGCCCGCCACATCGTCACCGAGATCGCCCGGGTCGAGCCGACGGTGACCGCGCTGGGCGCGGGCGACTGGACCGCGATCGGTGAGCTCTTCGCCACCTCGCACGCCTCCATGCGCGACGACTTCGAGATCTCGGTGCCCGAGCTGGATCTCGCCGTCGAGACCGCGGTCGGCGCCGGTGCCGACGGCGCCCGGATGACCGGCGGCGGCTTCGGCGGCTCGATCGTCTCGATCCTCCCCGCCGCGGCCGTGGAGGCGGTCAGCGCGGCCATCGACAAGGCCTTCGCCGCGGCCGGCTACGGCGCCCCGGGCCACCTCATCGCCAGCCCGTCGGAGGGCGCGATGTTCACCGAGGTAACGCGGTGAACTGACAATGACTTCGTGGAGTTCCACGAGGTCAGTGGGCGCTGACCGAGTTACCTCGGTCAGCATCCCGCCCCGGCCCGCCGGCTCAGACCAGACCCGCCTCGGCGAGCATCCGGGTCGCCGTGGCGACCGCGGCCTCACGCGCGGCCCGGAGCAGCTCGACGTCGGTCTCGGTACGCCCCGGGATCGGGTCGCCCGCGCCGGGCGCGAACGTCAGTGTGTGCGCACCCGCGAAGCTCCCGGCCCTCATCTCCGCGACCGAGCTGCGGTAGCGCTCCGGCCTGGTCCGGTAGAGCTCGCCGAGCTCGGGGTTGACCCGGCGCAGGTAGCGCTCGATGACGCGGTCTGCCGGACCGTAGCCGGGCGCCGTCCCGAACGGACGGGTCACCAGCACGATGGCGTGCGTCGCCCCGAGCGCCGCCGCCGAGGCGACCGGCACCGCTTCGACCAGCCCGCCGTCGAGCCAGCGGCGGCCGCGTACGGTCACCGGAAGACCGCCGGCCAGGGGCAGCTGGCTGGAGGCGATCACCGACTCGGCCAGGTCGGTGGCGTCGGCGAAGTCGGTGAGCGGGACGGACTCGGCGGTCATCACGTCGGTGGCCACCGCCGCCAGCCGGGGCGCTCCTTCGCGCAGCGCCAGCGACCACTCGAACAGCTCCGAGGAGCGGGTGGTGATCCCTCGGGTGTCCACCATCGACTTGCGCCGCAGCATCCGCCCGGCGCCGATGTACTCGGGCGAGGCGAACACCGAGGCGTACGACTCGCTGAAGGCACCGATCGTCCCCGCCGCCACCGCGGTCGCATTGGCCGCGCCGGCGGAGGTGCCGACCACCAGATCGACAGCATCCAGAACACCCCGTTCGGCAAGGACCGCGGCCATCGTCGCCGACAGCATCCCGCGCATGCCGCCACCCTCGATCACGAGGGCCAGGGTCGCCTCGTCACTCTTCTCCCCACGGTCCCCGCCGAGGCGGGACCGGAGCAGGTCCACCACTCCCGATTGCAATGCGTCCACACCTGGATTGTGATGCTACCGATGAGTAGATCCGTGCCCGGGGTCGGTCCGACACCCCCGGGCAGGGGCGCACGTCACACGTTCGCGGTCAGCCAGTCCGCGAGGTCGCGGGCGGAGCGGTCGACGACGTTGGCCCAGTCGAGGGCGGTCTCGTCGGCGTTGTCGGAGACGTGCTTCACGATCCGTGCCGGCACGCCGGCCTCGCGAGCTGCCCAGGCGACGGCGAAGGCCTCCATGTCGACCAGGTGAGCCCGCTCGGCGAGCTCGGCGCGTACGGCCGTGTCGGTGACGAACAGGTCTCCGGTGGCGCAGACGATGTCGGACTCACCGACCTCGAGGGCGTCCTCGACGTCGTAGCCCAGCGCCCGGATCGCGGCGGCGGAGAAGTCGTGGTTGAGCACCGTGCCGACCTCGAGGAGGCCGGTGTGGCCGTCGCGCAGCGCGCCGCAGGAGCCGATGTTGACGACCTGCCGGATCGTCCGATCGGCCGTCAGCACACGCGAGACGGCCGAGGCAGCCGCCACCTTCCCGATCCCGGTGATCACCACCTTGAGCCCGGAAGGGACATGGGCCGCCTCGGCCTTGGTCGCTGACACCACGAGAACGCTCATGCCGCCGCCTCCGTCGAGGAGATCAGAGAATACGGAAGCGGCGGCCTGAGGCCCATTGTCGTTCGCTGGCGCTCACTCATGGCGGCAGACCTTAGTGGGTCACTTGAGCTCCGCGGACGAGAGCCCGAGAACCCGCCGGGCCACGATCAGCTGCTGGATCTGCTGGGTGCCCTCGAAGATGTCGAGGATCTTCGAGTCGCGGGCCCACTTCTCCAGCAGCTCACCCTCGGAGTAGCCGATGGTGCCGGCCAGCTCGACACAGGACAGGGTCACGTCCGACCCCATCCGGCCGGCCTTGGCCTTGGCCATCGAGGCTTCCTTGGAGTTGGGCTGACGGTTGTCCGCCATCCAGGCGGCCTGGAGCATGAGGAGGTAGGCACCCTCGTAGTCCGACTCGAGCTGGATGAACTTCGCCGCGGCCGCCGACTGGAGGTGAGCGGGCCGGTCGTAGTCGATCTCGACACCCGCCTGCTGGAGCAGGTCGCGGGTGTAGTCGAGCGCCGCACGGGCGCAGCCGACCGCCATCGAGGCCACCAGCGGGCGGGTGTTGTCGAAGGTGGCCATCGCCCCCGCGAAGCCCTCCTTGACGTTGATCTCGGGGCTTCCGAGCAGGTTCTCGGCGGGCACCCGGCAGTCGGTGAAGGTGATCGTGGCGGTGTCGGAGGCCTTGATCCCGAGCTTGTGCTCGAGACGCTCGACCTTCATCCCCGGAGTGCCCTTCTCGACCACGAACGACTTGATCGCCGCCTTGCCGAGCTCCTTGTCGAGCGTCGCCCACACCACGACCGCGTCGGAGCGGTCGCCGGAGGTGACGAAGATCTTCTCGCCGTTGAGCACGTAGTGGTCGCCGTCGAGCGTGGCGGTGGTCTTGATGTTGGCCGAGTCGGAGCCGGTGCCGGGCTCGGTGATCGCCATCGAGGCCCAGATGCCGTCGAAGCGCTCGTGCTGCTCGTCGTTGGCGACCGACGCGATCGCCGAGTTGCCCAGGCCCTGGCGCGGCATCGCCAGGGTGAGGCCGACATCGCCCCAGCACATCTCCGAGACGGAGAGGACCGAGGACATGTTGGCGCCGTTCTTGACCTTGCCGTCGTCGGGCTTGGAGTCGCGGCGTACGCCGGTGGCGCCCGCGCCCTCGCCCTGACCCGACTCGGACAGACCGTCCGCCATGGCGGCGAGCATGTCGAGCTCGGTGGGGTACTCGTGCTCGGCCTTGTCGTACTTGCGCGAGATCGGCCGCAGCATGTTCATCGCGACCTGGTGGATCTGCTCGCGCAGCGGCTTGAGCTTCTTGGGGTCCTCCAGATTGATGGCCATCAGACCAGCACCGTGCCTTCCATGATCCCGATCGCACGCAGGTCGCGGTACCACCGCTCCACCGGGTGCTCCTTGACGAAGCCGTGACCGCCGAGCAGCTGGACGCCGTCGAGGCCGATCTGCATGCCCTTGTCGGCACACAGCTTGCGAGCCAGCGCGATCTCACGGGTCGCGTCGATGCCCTGGGCCACGCGGCTGGCGGCCTTGTAGGTCACCAGGCGCATCGCCTGCAGCTCGATGGCGATGTTGGCGACCATGAACGCCACCGACTGGCGGTGGGCGATCGGCTCGCCGAAGGCCTCGCGCTCCTTGACGTAGGGCGTCACGTAGTCGAGGACGGCCTGGCCGACACCGATCGACAGCGCGCACCAGGCGAGGCGGGAAAGCCGCACGGCCTCGGTGTAGGTCGAGCCGTCGGTCTCACCGAGAACGGCCTCTGCGGGGACCTTCACGTCGCTCAGGGTCAGCTTGGTCAGCGAGGCGGCGCGTACGCCCATCGCGGGCTCGGACTCGATGCTCAGGCCCGAGGTCGAGGACTCGACCAGGAACAGCACCGGCTTGCCGGCGAGCGAGGCGCCGACCACGAAGAGCTCGGCCTCGGCGCCACGGGCGACCAGCGACTTGGCGCCGTTGAGGATGTAGCCGTCGGCCGTCTTCGTGGCCGTGGTCGAGGGCGAGAGCACGTCGAAGAGGACCTTGTCCTCGTTGAGCGCGAACGCGGCCGCGGGCACGTTGCCCTCGGTGAAGGCGGGCAGGTAGGTCTGCTGCTGCTCGTCGGTGCCCCACAGGCCGAGCGCCGTCGCGACCGAGCCGGGCGCGAGCGCTGCGACGGCCAGACCGAGGTCGCCCTTGGCGAGCGCCTCGGCGACCAGGGTGCCGGCGACCGCGGAGCGGGTCTCGGAGATGCCACCGAGCTCCTCGGGGACGCCCAGGATCGGCAGCCCGATCTCCAGGCTGGACTTGAGCAGCTCCTCGGGCGCGGCGCAGGCCTCATCGGCCTCGGCCGCAGCGGGACGTACGACCTCGGTGGCGAACTCGGTGACGACGTCGACGAGCATCTGCTCGTCCTCGGTCGGGGTCAGGTCGAAGACGCCCTGGGGGATGGCGTTGGGCACGCGTACGCCCGGGGCACCCTGCTTGCCCTTCTTCTTGAACGCGCGGCTGGTCGCCGCCATCGTCTTGAACCCGCTGCGGGTAACCGTGAAGACGACCTGCTCGGTCTGCTTGCGGACACCGAGCCGGTCGAGCGCAGGACTCTGCGAGAGCTTGCGCAGACCGGCCACGGCGAATCCGATCGGATCACGCGACTCGCCGGACGGGACTCCGTGCGAGAGCCCGCCACGTAGGCCTTGGAGGATACTCATGAGAAGAACTGTAACTCGGAGTTACAACACGGTCTACAACGGAGGGCGGTGATAGCGGTAACAAACCATGCACCGCTTCTTTATAGGCTTGGCACATGTCCGACTCCTCGCTCGAATCCGTTGCCCCGCTCGCGCCCCACGGCGCCCTGCCTGAGGGTGGGAGGGTGCGGCCGATCACGCGCTGGGGCACGCCGGTCATGCACCGGCCGAAGAAGCAGGTCGAGGTCTTCGACGCCGCGCTGACCGAGCTCGCCGCCGACATGGTGGCGACGATGTACGCCGCCGAGGGCGTGGGCCTCGCCGCCGACCAGATCGGCGAGGACGTCGCGATCTTCGTCTTCGACTGCCCCGACGCCACCGGTCAGCGCACCGTCGGCGTCGTCTGCAACCCCGTGCTGACGCTGCCCGAGGGCGACGACCGCCGCCTCGACGTCGACCTGGAGGGCTGCCTCTCCTTCCCCGGCGCCTTCGTCGACTGCGGCCGTCCCGACTGGGCTGCCGTCGACGGCCTCGGCCTCGACGGCGAGCCGGTCCACTTCGAGGGCGACGGCCTGCTCGCCCGCTGCCTCCAGCACGAGACCGACCACACCAACGGCACCGTCTTCGGCGACCGCATCTCCGCGAAGGCCCGCAAGAAGCTCACCAAGGAGCACGACCGCGTGGCCAAGGACTACCCCGCCGACTGGCCCGCCGGCGAGCACGTCGACTGAGCCCACATCGGCCCACATCGGCCCACGTCGGCCCCACCTCCGGCTAGGCCATCCGGTCCACGACGTACTCGGCGATCGCCAGGCTCGAGGTCGCGGCCGGGCTCGGCGCGTTGCGCACCGAGGTGATGCCGTCGGAGTGGTGGATGACGAAGTCGTCCACCAGCGAGCCGTCGCGCTCGACGGCCTGGGCCCGCAGCCCGAGGCCCGCGCGCTCGACGTCGGCGGCGCCGATCGCGGGCACGTAGCGCTGGGCCTCACGCATGTAGGCCTGCTTGGACAGTACGCCGCGAAGCTCCGTGACACCGGTGCGCCAGTGCTCGGCGGCGAACCGCCAGAACCCGGGCCACGCCAGCGTGTCGACGAGGTCGCGCGGTGTCAGCGACGTACGGCCGTAGCGCCGGCGACTGAGCGCCAGGAAGGCGTTGGGCCCGACCTCCAGGCCACCGCCCACTCGACGGGTGAAGTGCACGCCGAGGAACGGGTAGCGCGGGTCGGGGACGGGATAGACCATGCCGCGGACGAGATCCTGCTTCGCCGCGCTGACCTGCATGTACTCGCCGCGGAACGGGATGATCCGGGGCGCCTTCGGCCCGCCGGTCAGCTCGCCTAGCCGGTCGGACTCCAGGCCACCGCATACGACCAGGTGGTCGACCCTGGTCCGGCCGGTGGGAGTCTCCACCCCGATCCCACCGGGGACTCGGTGGATGCCGGTGACCTCCTCGCCGAGGCGTACCTCTCCCCCGGCCTCGGTGATGCTCCGGCCGAGCGCCTCGGTCACCGCGACGTAGTCGGTGATCGCGGTGCGTGGCGAATGCAGGGCGGCCAGCCCCGCGGCGTACGGCTCGATCTCCTTCATCTCCTCGGGGCCGACTCGCCTCAGCCCCGGCACGCCGTTCTCGGTGGCCGTCTTCTCCAGCGCGTCGAAGCGACCCATCTCGTCCTCGCCGACCGCGACGACGAGCTTGCCGCACTCCTCCAGCGGAATCCCGTGCTCGGCCGCGAAGTCCTTGAGGAGGTCTCGGCCGCGGGTGCAGAGCCGAGCCTTGAGGCTGCCCGGCTTGTAGTAGATGCCGGCGTGGACGACGCCGGAGTTGTGGCCGGTCTGATGGGCGCCGAGCGTGGTCTCCTTCTCGAAGACGATCACCGTATCGGCGCGGCGGCGGCGCAGGGTCTCCCGCGCCACCGCCAGTCCGACGATCCCGCCGCCGACGACTCCGGTCGTGGTCAACGCGCCTCAGCCCCCGAGAGCATCTCGCGGACCTGCATGGTGGCTCGGCATGCCGCGGCGCACTTCCCCGCCCACATCAGCGCATCGTCGAGGGTGTCGACGTCGACGATGATGAAGCCGCCGAGGTGCTCCTTGCTCTCCGGATAGGGACCGTCGGTGACCACGCCGGCCTCGTCGACCGTCCAGGCGTCCTCGAGACCGCCCTTGATCCCCCCTCCGAAGACGAAGACGCCGGCCGCCATGGCCTCGCGCGTCATCTCGGAGGAGGCAGCGGCGATCTCGGCCACGTCCTCGTCGCGGTGGTCGACCGCCTCGTCGCGGAACGAGATCAGATACTTGGTCATCGACAACCTCCTGTCTTCGGGCAGCGCTCGTCGCCACCCCTCACTCGCTCCACGAACGGGTTCAGCCGCTTTCGACAGCTCCTCGGGAAGAACGTACGCCGCGGCTGCCGTCACCGCCCCCAGAACCCGGTGATCTCCTCTGCGAGGCGTGGGCCCTGGGGTGGCCTGTCCGGCTGCCGACAGAGCTCACGATGAGCCGACCGCGGGACACGACAGGGTTCGCTCGAATTATCGCCACGATCGGCACGTCGCGGCCTTACGGTGAGTCCGTGACGAAGACCTGGTCGATCCTGCGCCTGGCCATGGCCGCGCTCATCCTCGCGGCGATCCTGACCGAGTTCCGCAACGCGTTGCGCACGGTGCCCGTCGAAGGCTCCAGCACGGCGACGGTCCTGGTGAACTTCTTCAGCTACTTCACGATCGAGTCCAACCTCTTCGCCGTGGCCGCACTCGTGGCCGGCGCGGTCTGGGCGCTGACCCGCACCGGTCCGGAGCCGGTGTGGATCGCCGTGCTGCTCGCCGCCGCCACGACGTTCATGACCATCACCGGGGTCGTCTACAACGTGCTGCTGCGCGGGATCGCGCTCGCCACGACACCGTGGGCCAACGAGGTCCTGCACCTCGTCGGGCCGATCTTCCTGGTCGTCGACCTGCTCTTCGCTCCGCCGCGCCGCCGGTTGCCGTGGCGCACGATCGCGGTCGTCATCTCGTGGCCGATCGTCTGGGTGGTCTACACGCTGCTGCGCGGCGAGTTCGTGGTCTCGCCGCTCACCGGGGACGGATGGTGGTATCCCTACCCGTTCCTCAATCCGCACGTCCAGGACGGCTATCTCGTCGTCGCCTTCTACGTCGCCGGCATCGCCGCGGCCTTCACGCTGGTCGCCTGGGGCGTCGTCAGCGTCGGCCGGCGCCGAGACCTCGCCCCGATCGAGCCTTCCACCACCCGGGCGATGCCCTAGCCGTTGCGGATCATCCAGCGCTCGGGCGCGGGCAGAGGCTCCCAGCCGTACTTCGCGTAGAGTTCGTGGGCGTCCTCGGTCGCGAGCAGCGTCCTGCGGATCCGGTAGGGCTCGAGGTCGGCGACGACGCCCTCGATCAGCAGCGTGCCGATCCCCTGGCCGCGTACGCCCGGGTCGACGATCACGTCGCACAGCCAGGCGAAGTCGGCCAGGTCGCTGACCACCCGGGCGAAGGCCACCTGGGTGCCCGCCGCGTCGTAGACGCCGTAGCAGCGCGACCCCTTGTTGGCCGCGTCCTGCACCTCCCGCGTCCGGTCGCTCGCCCAGTAGGACTGTCGCAGCATCCGGTGCACCCAGTCGGGGTCGATCCGGCTCTGGTCGGCGGAGAAGGAGTACGCCGCGGGCTCGGCGCCCGCCGCCGGCTCCGCGGTCAGCAGGCCGAGCAGGTCGTCCGGCTCGTCGGGCTCCGGTCGCGCGACCTGAGGAGCGATCGCGGGGGCTTCGACGGCACCCGCGAACCCCGGGCCGGGGTCCGGCGTGCGGCCCTCCTGGTAGGCCAGCGCGGCACCGTTCGCGAGTCGGTCGGCGGCTTCGTTGAGCGGGTGCCCGGAGTGGCCCTTGATCCACTCGAAACGCACGTCACGGCCCTGCATCGCCGCGTCGAGCTCCTTCATGATCTCGACGTTGAGGACGGGCTTGCCGTCGGCCTTCTTCCAGCCCTTGCGCTTCCAGCCCGCCATCCACTGGGTGATGGAGTTGATGACGTACTTCGAGTCGCAGTAGACGAGCAGGGGCTCGCCGGTGTGGGCCGTCTGCTGCAGCAGGTCCAGGACCGCGGTCAGCTCGCCCTGGTTGTTGGTGCCGTGGGGCCATCCGCCGCACGCCCAGGTGGACTCGTCCACATACCAACCCCACCCCGCGGGTCCCGGGTTTCCGAGCGCCGAACCGTCAGCAGCAGCCACAATCGTCACGCGCCCATCCTGCCAGCCGCGCGCCGGCCCCTCCCCGGGGGTCAGGGGTTGACGCGCGGGCCCGACGCGGTCGAGCCGCGCACGACGAGCTCGGGGTGGAAGACGAACTCCGAGTGGGGCGTGCCGGTGCCGGCGATCTCGTCGAGGATCGCCCGGACGGCGGCCTGGCCCATCGCCTGGACCGGCTTGCGGACGGTGGTCAGCGGCGGGTCGGTGAAGGCGATGAGCTGGGAGTCGTCGTAGCCGACGATGGAGACGTCCTCGGGCACCTGCAGGCCGCGCGAGCGGGCGGCGCGGATGGCGCCGAGCGCCATCATGTCGCTGGCGCAGACGATCGCCGTGAAACCCTCGTCGAGGAGCGCGGAGGCGGCCGCCTGACCGCCCTCGAGGGTGAACAGCGAGTCGCGGATGTGGCCCTTCTCGACCTCCTCGGCGCTCAGCCCGAAGCGGTCGGTCATCGTCGCCACGAATCCCTCGATCTTGCGCTGGACCGGGACGAAGCGACGGGGGCCGACGGCCAGGCCGATCTTGGAGTGGCCGAGCGTGGCCAGATGGGTGACCGCCAGCTGCATCGCCTCACGGTCGTCGGGCGAGATGAACGGCGCCTTGATCTCGGGGGTGAACCCGTCGAGGAGGACGTACGGAACGCCCTGGGCGCGGAGCTTCTCGTAGCGGGTCATGTCGGCGGTGGTGTCCGCGTGCAGACCGGACACGAAGATGATCCCGGTGACGCCGCGCTCGACCAGCATCTCGGTGAGCTCGTCCTCGGTCGATCCGCCCGGGGTCTGGGTGGCGAGCACCGGCGTGTAGCCCTGACGGGTCAGCCCCTGCGCGATGACCTGCGCCAACGCCGGGAAGATCGGGTTGTCGAGCTCGGGCGTGATCAGCCCGACCAGGCCCTCGCTGCGCTGGCGCAGCTTCACCGGACGCTCGTAGCC
>NZ_JBHVKN010000014.1:0-48361 GCF_042798075.1 Nocardioides sp. NPDC057772 | reverse complement strand
GGACCCGCTACGTCTACGACGCCTGCGCTGATCCGGTGGCCGTCCACACCCTGCTGGCGGCCGCGCTGACCGGCGCCACCCAGGAACCGATGGACGTCTACGACCGGGGCCGCCTGGTGGAGCGCCGCGAGACGGTCGTGACCGCGACCGGCACGGGGTCGTGGGCCCGTAACGCGGTGCCGCACTTCGACGGTGTCACGATCCGCTCCCACGGTGCCGAGTCACGCGTCGCCGCGGGCAGCTTCGTGGTCGTCGTGAAGCGCCTCGTCGACGGTTCCGACGCGGACGGCGCGGAGTCGATCCAGGTGGCCTGGCCGGGCGGGTCCGGCTCGCTGGTCGGCGTACGCCACCGCTGACCCCGCGGACGCCGAGTCGGCGTGTCTGTCTCGTTGGTAGGCGTCGAGTCGGCGTGTCTGTCTCGGTATAGCTCGTCGAGTCGGCTTGGGCTGGGACAGATGCGCCGACTCGGCGATCCGGGCTGGGACAGATGCGCCGACTTGGCGATCCGGGTTGGGACAGATGCGCCGACTCGGCGATGTTTCAGGGTCTCCCGCCGTGTGTGTGAGCCTCCTGTGAGCGTCAGGTGATCAACGGAGACTCCCGTAAGTCACGAGTCGGAAACATCCTCGTCCTGCACTTGACGCATTCGGACGTCAGGAGGCAGATTGTCCCAATGTGAGCGTTCACATCTGTGAGGTGACTCACCCGGGAACCGGTCCCTCAGCCGGTCTCCGGCCCCTGACAGCGGCGCGCGGGCCTACCAGCGCGGCCGTAGACGAAATGGAGCAGGTTAGTGCGCAAGGTACTCACCACGATCACCGCGGCGGCGCTTGCGCTCGGCCTGGCGGCATGCGGTGGCGACGGCGGCGAGGGCAGCGACAAGGGCACCGTCGGTGTGGCCATGCCGACCAAGTCCTCGGAGCGCTGGA
The DNA here is from genome assembly GCF_042798075.1 of Nocardioides sp. NPDC057772. Lineage (NCBI taxonomy): Bacteria > Bacillati > Actinomycetota > Actinomycetes > Propionibacteriales > Nocardioidaceae > Nocardioides > Nocardioides sp. NPDC057772. The sequence continues at coordinate 47,432 of NZ_JBHVKN010000014.1, read as the reverse complement.
TCGCAGACGGCAACAACATCAAGAAGCAGCTCGAGGCCGAGGGCTACAAGGTCGACCTGCAGTACGCCGAGGACGACATCCCGACCCAGGTCTCCCAGGTCGAGAACATGGTCACCAAGGGCGTCGACGTCCTGGTGGTCGCCGCCATCGACGGCACCGCGCTCGGCGAGGTCCTCGAGACCGCGGAGTCGCAGGACATCCCGATCATCAGCTACGACCGCCTCATCCGCGACACCGAGGCCGTCGACTACTACTCGACCTTCGACAACTTCCAGGTCGGCGTGCAGCAGGCCACCTCGCTCGTCGAGGGCCTGAAGGCCAAGGGCAAGGGCCCCTACAACGTCGAGCTCTTCGGTGGTTCCCCCGACGACAACAACGCCACCTTCTTCTGGGACGGCGCCATGTCGGTGCTCGAGCCGCTGATGAAGTCCGGCGAGATCGTCATCCCCTCGGGGCAGACGAAGTTCGACCAGGCCGCGATCCTGCGCTGGGACCCCGCCACCGCGCAGAAGCGCATGGAGGACATCCTCACCAAGACGTACGCCTCCACGAAGGTCCAGGGCGTGCTCTCGCCCTACGACGGCCTCTCGCTCGGCATCATCGCCGCGCTCAAGGGCAACGGCTACACCACCGCCGACCTCCCGGTCGTGACCGGTCAGGACGCCGAGGTGCAGTCGGTGAAGTCGATCAACGCCGGTGAGCAGTACTCCACGATCTTCAAGGACACTCGTGAGCTCGCGAAGGTGACCGTCGACATGATCGTCGCCGTCGGTGCGGGCGAGGAGCCCGAGGTCAACGACACCGAGACCTACGACAACGGCAAGAAGGTCGTTCCGTCCTACCTCCTCGACCCGGTCGTGGTCACCAAGGACGACGTGACCAAGGTGCTTGTCGAGTCCGACTACTACACCGCCGACGAGATCAAGTAGCACCCCGTACGCGGCGTGGGCCCGGGTCCCTCCGGACCGGGTCCACGCCGTCACCTGGCCAGATAGCAGGAACCACATGAGCTCACCGATCCTGGAGATGCGCGGCATCACCAAGGAGTTCCCCGGCGTCAAGGCGCTCTCCGACGTCAACCTCGTCGTCAACCGCGGTGACATCCACGCGATCTGCGGTGAGAACGGTGCCGGCAAGAGCACCCTGATGAAGGTGCTCAGCGGGGTCTACCCGCACGGCACCTACAGCGGCGACATCGTCTTCGAGGGCGAGACCGCGAAGTTCAGCAACATCCGGCAGAGCGAAGCCGCCGGCATCGTGATCATCCACCAGGAGCTCGCCCTCATCCCCGAGCTCTCGATCGCGGAGAACATCTTCCTCGGCAACGAGACCGCCAAGCGCGGCATCATCGACTGGGGCCGCGCCAACCGCGAAGCGATCGACCTGCTTGCCCGGGTCGGCCTGCGCGAGAACCCGCTGACCCCGGTGAAGAACCTCGGCATCGGCAAGCAGCAGCTGGTCGAGATCGCCAAGGCGCTCTCCAAGGAGGTCAAGCTCCTCATCCTCGACGAGCCGACCGCGGCGCTGAACGACGACGACTCCCAGCACCTGCTCGCTCTGCTCAAGGGCCTCCAGGAGAAGGGGATCACCTCGATCATGATCAGCCACAAGCTGAACGAGATCGAGCAGATCGCCGACGAGATCACCATCATCCGCGACGGTCAGAGCATCGAGACCCTCTCCGTCGCCGCCGGCGGCGTGGACGAGGACCGGATCATCCGCGGGATGGTCGGCCGCGACCTGGAGAACCGCTTCCCCGACCACACCCCCTCCATCGGGGACGTCCTCTTCGAGGTGCGCGACTGGACCGTCATGCACCCGCAGGACAGCCACCGCGAGGTCATCCGCCAGGCCAACCTGTCCGTGCGAGCCGGCGAGATCGTCGGCATCGCCGGGATGATGGGTGCGGGACGTACGGAGCTGGCGCGGTCGATCTTCGGCCGCTCCTACGGCTCCCGCACGTCCGGCTCGCTGGTGCTGGAGGGCAAGGAGCTGCACCTCAACACGGTCACCCAGGCGATCGAGGCGGGCATCGCGTACGTCTCGGAGGACCGCAAGGGCCTCGGGCTCAACCTCATCGACGACATCAAGACCTCGGTCACCGCGGCGGCGCTGAAGAAGCTGCGGCGCGGGCTGGTCGTGGACGAGCACAAGGAGGTCGTGGTCGCCGAGGGCTACCGCAAGAACCTCAACATCAAGGCGCCGTCGATCACCGCCGGGGTCGGCAAGCTCTCCGGCGGCAACCAGCAGAAGGTGGTGCTGTCCAAGTGGATGTACACCGACCCGAAGCTGCTGATCCTCGACGAGCCGACCCGAGGCATCGACGTCGGTGCCAAGTACGAGATCTACGGGATCATCCAGGAGCTCGCCCGCAGCGGTCGCGGCGTACTGGTGATCTCCTCCGAGCTGCCCGAGCTGCTCGGTCTGTGTGATCGCATCTACACGCTCGCCGAGGGCGTGATCACCCATGAGTTCGACCGCTCAGAGGCCACCCAGGAGTCCCTGATGCGCTACATGACCGCGGACGCGAGGAAGTAACACCCGATGAATGCCCTGCTCAACACGCTGCGCGGGAACGTCCGCCAGTACGGGATGATCATCGCTCTGGCGGCGATCGTCATCCTCTTCCAGATCTCGACCGAGGGCGTGCTGCTCAAGCCGCTCAACGTCTCCAACCTGGTCGTCCAGAACGCCCAGATCCTGATCCTGGCCATCGGCATGGTGATCGTGATCGTGGCGCGCCACATCGACCTGTCGGTCGGCTCCGTGGCCGCCTTCGTCGGTGCCGCCTCGGCGATCATGATGACCCAGTACGACTTCCCGTGGTGGCTGGCCGTCTTCATCGGCCTGCTGATCGGCACCGCGATCGGCGCCTGGCACGGCTTCTGGGTGGCCTACGTCGGGATCCCGGCGTTCATCGTCACGCTGGCCTCGATGCTGCTCTTCCGCGGTCTGACCCTGGTCGTGCTCAAGGGCGCGACCGTCGGTGGTCTGCCCGAGCAGTTCAAGGCCATCGGCAACGGGTTCCTGCCGGAGATCGGGCCGGACACCGGGTTCCACAACCTGACGATCCTCATCGCCGTCATCGCCGTCGCGGTGCTCATCGTGCTCGAGGTGCGGCGCCGGTCGGCTCAGGCCGCGTACAACTTCGACGTCCTGCCCTTCCCGCTCTTCGTGGTGAAGCTGGCGCTGCTGACGATCGTGATCATGTACTTCGCCTACCTGCTCGCCGACGCGCGCGGGCTGCCGATCGTCGGCCTGATCCTCGGCGGGCTGATCATGGTCTACACGTTCATCATGAACCGGACCGTCTTCGGCCGGCACGTCTACGCGATCGGCGGCAACGTCGACGCGGCCACGATGTCCGGTGTCAACACCAAGCGCGTCGACTTCCTGGTCATGATGAACATGGGTCTGCTCTCGGGTCTGGCGGGCATCGTCACCACCGCCCGCCTGACCGCGGCCAACCCCAAGGCCGGCGTGAACTTCGAGCTCGACGCGATCGCCGCCGCCTTCATCGGTGGCGCGGCCGTCACCGGTGGTGTCGGCACCGTCGTCGGCGCGATCATCGGTGGTCTCGTCATGGGTGTCCTGAACAACGGCATGTCGCTGCTCGGTGTCTCCATCGACTGGCAGCAGGCCATCAAGGGCCTCGTGCTCCTGCTCGCCGTCGCCTTCGACGTGTGGAACAAGCGCCGCACCGCCGGGTCCGGAGGTGCCGGTGCCGAGTCCGCTGAGCCCAGCGCTCCGCCGCCCGACAAGCTGGCCGAGGAGATCGAGGCCATGGAGGCCGAGCTGAGCGTCGACTCCAACGACCCGCCGAAAACCTGATCCATCCCTCCCTCCCCCACCCCACGACCCCCGCCTCCCCCCGGGCGGGGGTCGTTGGGTTTTCGTGTGAGGTCGGGCCCGTGTAACACGCCGTTCGTGGGACTACCCGCCCTATGGAGACGACCGGATAGTGCTACGAACGACGTGTTACATCCCCGCGGCACCCGCTTTCGAGCGCAGGTGTTGAATAGCGGGGTGGCAAACACCGCTCAGTGGCTCCAGGGAGCCCGTCCTCGCACACTCCCCGCGGCGCTCGCGCCGGTCATCGCCGGCACCGGAGTGGCTGCGTACGCCGGTGGGTTGGTCTGGTGGAAGGCGCTGCTCGCGCTCGTCGTGGCACTGGCGCTGCAGGTCGCGGTCAACTACGCCAACGACTACTCAGACGGGATCCGGGGGACCGACGACGAGCGCGTGGGCCCGCTGCGGCTGACCGGCTCGGGTCTCGCGTCGCCGTCCTCGGTCAAGCGGGCCGCGTTCATCGCGTTCGGGGTCGCCGCGGTGGCGGGGCTGGTGCTGGCGGCGACCTCCGCGTGGTGGCTGGTGGTCGTGGGCCTGGTCTGCATGATCGCCGCCTGGTACTACACCGGAGGCTCGCACCCCTACGGCTACGCCGGCCTCGGCGAGGTCATGGTCTTCGTCTTCTTCGGCCTCGTCGCCGTCATCGGCACCACCTACGTCCAGACGCAGACCTGGGAGTGGGGCGCACTGTGGGGCGGGGTCGGCATCGGCGCCATCACCTCCGCCCTCCTCGTCGCCAACAACCTCCGCGACATCCCCGGCGACACCGAGTCCGGGAAGATCACGCTCGCCGTACGCCTCGGTGACGCGCGCACCCGCTGGCTCTACGTCGCCCTCGTCGCCGTCGCCGCCGTCTCGGTCGTGCTCGTCGCCCTCACGACCTCGTGGTGGGCGCTGCTCGGCCTCGGGTTCGTCGTGGTCGCTGCTCAGGGCGTCCGCACCGTCCTCGACCGCGCCAACCTCGGCCCGCGGCTGATCCCCGTCCTTCAGCAGACGGGGCTCGCCACGCTGGTGTGGGGACTGCTCGTCGGCGTACCGCTGCTGTTCGTCTGAGCCCCTGCTGGGACGGGTGTAACACGCTGCTCGTGGCACTATCCGGTCGTTCTGACGGGGCGAGTAGATCTACGAACGACGTGTTACACCACCGACGGCCAGGCTCACGCCGCCTTCGGGCGACGTACGCGGAATCGTTCGAGGTCCGAGATGTCGGTGCCGAAAGCCCGGCAGGTGGCGAGGTACTCGCGGGCCAGGCGGTCCTTGAGGTAGTCGCGGTTGCGGCCGAAGAGGTCGGGCCACTCGACGCGTGACATGCCGAGGTGGAACCCGTGCGCCCACGCCTGCCGGGTCTTCTCCTCGGCCAGGATGTCGTCGACCGAGCGGAGCGCCAGACCTCCTTCGGCCGCGGGAACGTACTTGCTTCGGCCGTCGAACTCGAAGAGGTGGCGGCCCACCCGAAGATCGAATCGAGCGGTGCGTACGCCGTCCGTGATCTCGAACTGCGTCTCGATGCCCGTCAGCCCGAGCTCTTCGAGCACGTCGCGGGTGAGCGTCTCGCCGATCGATTCAACGCCTGCGTACGACAGGTCGATGGCTTCCCGCGCCTGCCGGCGATTCGGCCAATGTGGCATGTGGTCGAGGACGTCCCAGAGCTCCTCGACGGAAACCCCCATCCGTCGAGCAGAGTCGACGGCCACGACCCCGTACGGACGGCCGTGCTCGCGTGCGATGTCGATCGCGGTGCGGGCGAGCCCGAGGACGTCGAACCCGTTCACCCTGACGACCTGGTCATCGAGGTACGGCGCGAGGTGGTGCTTCACGCCCCACTTGTTGTGGCTGCCGACGACCGGGTGGCGAGTGACGTGAGTCTGGGGCTTTCGGGGAAGGAGGATGCCCATGTCGAGCTCGAGCGCAGCGGTGTCATGACTTCGTACGAACGGGACGGTGATCGCCGCGCACGCCGCTCGGTCGAGGAGCCGTTGTCGGTCGGTGGGCAGTCTGATGCTCTCGACGTAGGCACGTTCGGCGTACACACCCCGCCGCACGACCGACCACTCTCCGCTCCGGACGTAGCGGTAGATCGTGTCGAGGTCGAGGCCTGATGCGAGAGCTTGCTTGCGCGTGATGAGTCCGTGGTGCGCAGCCATCACCGCCTGAATGCGTGGGTTCATGGGCTTCAGCCTGTTGCCAGGCACCGACTCTTGGCCGCGTTCAGCGGCGATCTGTGGATAACTCCGACCCGACGTACGTCTGTGGATGGTCGTTGGCCCGAGCGGTGGGCTCGGACACGTGTAACACGCTGTTCGTAGGACTTTCCGGTCGCTCTGATGGGGCGAGTAGTCCTACGAACAACGTGTTACAGCGGACCGTCTCCCAGCGCGCAACGCCCGCGACCGCGCTACGCCGGCGCGGGGACCGGCTGGGGCTGCCGGGCGAGGTAGCACTCGGCAGCGCGGGCGGCGGGGTGGAGGGCGATCGTGGCGATGACGATGATGCCCGCGATGATCGCCCAGCCGAGGTGGCCGAGCTCCATCGCCAGGAACGTGTACGCAGCGGGGGCCCAGACGGTGCCGAGGGTGTAGCCGACCTGGGCCGCACCCTGGTAGTCGCCGCGGCGTTCCGGGTCGGAGAGGTCGGCGATCAGGCCCCACTCGCCGGCGGACTGGAAGAGCTCGGCGCCGGTGACGGTCACATGGCCGATCCAGACGAGCGCGATCGTGAGAAGTCCGACGGTGTCGTGGGTGACCGCGATGATCGCGCAGGAGGCCAGGAAGCAGAGGGCTCCGCGCCGCTCGGCGCGCAGTGACGTGGCCACGTCGGTCACGCCGCGGGCAGCGATCACCTGCAGCCCGACCGCCATGATGGTGTTGGTGCCGAACAGCCACGCCAGCAGGACCCGCGGTGCGTCGGTCTCCTGGACCAGCCATAGCGGGATGACGACGTTGAGCAGGACCTGGTGGGTGCCGAGCACGCCGTCGAAGAACGTCGTCGCGAGGAACGCGCGGTTGCGCAGGGCGCCGAGGCGGTCACGTACGTCCTTCTTCACGTCGCCAGGGGAGGCAGCGGTGGCGAGGCGGGGGAGGCGCGAGATCCAATAGGCGTTGACCAGCAGCACCACGGCGGTCATCAGCGGGACCGCCTTGATCAGGGTGTCGGAGTCGGCCGCCAGTGCGAGGCCGCTGGCGAGCGCGCCGAGGGTGTAGCCGACATTGCGGGCGGCGCGCATATAGGCGAAACCGCGGACGCGGGTGGCCGCCGGGAAGACCGAGATCCGGTAGGCGTCGCGACCCGACCGCTGCCAGGAGGCGGCGAGCGCGAGGAGCACCTCGACGGCGACGTACGCGGCGAAGTCGCCGACCAGCACCCAGGCGCCGAACAGCAGCGCCTGGAGAACGGCACCGGCGATCCAGCTGAACCGGGTGCCGAGGCGATCCGCGAGTCGGCCCAGGGGGACGGCGAACAAGAACGTGGCGACGCCCGCGATCGTGAGACCGAGGCCGACCTGTGCGGCGGAGAGACCGACGATCTGGGTGAAGAAGACCGCCGAACCGGTGAGAAAGGTGCCCTCGGCGAAGGCCGACAACACCGACTGGTACGACATCGCCCGGATGAGCGGGTCGTCGGAGAGGACCTTGTCCCTCAACCGGATGAAGTGAGGGGACACGTCGACTCCAAACTGTCTTGACATCGAGACAAGCGAAGTCTCATCCGAGCGGTGCTCGGCGTCAAACAGTTATCTGTGCTGCGCGGTCCCCAAACCGGCAGCGGAAAAAAGGAGCCCATCACGCCGACGCCTGTGCGTCGGCGCAGGTCGCGGTCTAGGTCAGCGGGTGGAACCCTCGATCGTGCCGATCACGCCGCCGAAGACGTCGGTGGTGACGCCCCAGATGCCGCCGGCGATGGCCGAGATCGTGCTGGTCAGTCCCTGCGGATCGGTGAACAGCCAGAACCCGACGAACAGAACGCCGATGACGATGAAGATCTTCTTCTTGTCCATGTGAGCTCGTCCTCCCGAGAAATCCGATTGAATGTAATGTAAATTCGCGAATCCGGACGCAAGCGCGCGAAATTCGCGAGGATGCACCGGGATATAGATTCCCCGAAGTTAGCCTCCCCTCGCAAGAATTCGCCGAAGGAGACCACTGGGCGGGACAGTGTTGCGCCCAACGGTCCGGTGTGTGGCATGACAGCCGCCGAAGCGGTCGGCGCGAAGCCTGCTACGCGCGCGGAGAGCACGTGTCGTCAGGTGGAACGAGGTGCGCTCGAGCGGTCTGGCGACTACGCTCGTCTCACATGGCGGTGGCGTTTGTCCAAAATGCCGATGCCCGGGAGTTTGCGTCAGCGCGCGGGAGGGGCGAGGCGCCTCCACCCACCGGTGCCGCATGGGGCTGCGCCGGACGGGACAATCGAATACTTCCGGAGATGTCCGGCAACCACACCTCACCTCGGGAAAGGGAGCAGAGCAATGGCACCGCACCAGTTGATTCAAAGTACGACGCAGGCCGCCGAGTACGGCACAGGAGGCCTGGCCGAGTGGATCACCGACAACATCATCACGCTTGTCGTCCTGATCCTGGGCGTGACAGTCCTCTGGGCTGCGCGCAGCGGCAACATCTCGAAGGCCGTCACGATCGTCGGAGGCCTGATCATCGGCCTCGGCGTGCTCGGCCTTGCCGTCGGCAACAACGCTACGGACCTCGGCACGTGGATGGCTGGTCTCTTCAGAGGTTGAGCCCGGTCCCGTTAGCTTACCCAGGGAGGGATCTCGGGGATGAGGCTGCCTGACGACGACGAGCTGTACGAGGTCGACCAGACCTATCTCGGTCCCCCTCGTCGCTACATCGGGGAGATGCGCTACCGCACCATCTTCCTGTTCCTGGTGATCGCACCACTGACGCTTGTGCTGCTGCGCAAGCTCGGCATGCCGGTGACGCTGCTCAGCATGGGACTGTGGCTGATCGGCGCGTCCTACCTCTCGATGAAGGCTTCCGACTACATCAGTGCGGAGAGCTCGGCCGGTGCCTGGCTGATGACCTTCTGGCACGAGCTCACCACGCCACGCGTGCAGACCGGCACGCAGTACGCAGGTGGTGCGGCTGTCGCCTTCCGGCACGCGACCAGCCCGCGCGGCGGCTGGGCGAAGGCCATGCGTCGCCCCGGTCGGCGGTTCTCGCAGCAGCCGGGCGCCACCGCCCCGGCGCCACAGATGCTGCAGGCGACGGTGGTCGCCTCGACGCCGCGTACCCAGACGCCCCCGGTGCGTGGCAAGGCGGCGCCCGTACGTCCGGTGATCGAGGCCAAGGTCGTCGAGGAGCCGCTGCCGGCCCAGCTCACGGTCCAGACCACGGCTCAGCCGACGCGCGGGCAGCGCGTCGGCGGCGTACGTCCGGCGAAGGGTGGCTGGTCGAGCCGGCCGTCCTCCTCGCCGCGTGAGCCCCGTGACGTCCCGTGGAAGGGCGGTGCGCCGTGGCAGGCGCGTCAGGAACGCGAGCAGCCCGCGCCGCCTCCGCCGCCGACCACCCCGGCTGCGAGCCAGCCTGCGACTCCGCCGGCTCCGCCCACGACACCGCCTCCGCCCACGACACCGCCTCCGCCGCCTCCGCCTTCGCAAGCCTCTGCGGCCCGGCAGGCCGCCCCGACCCCGGCCCCCAAGCCCGCGGCGGAGCCGGCCCCGAAGCCCGCCCCGAAGCCCGCCCGGCAGCCGCTGTCGCACGCGGTCAGGCCGGCCGTGGTGGTCGCGCCGGAGCCGGGGCTCGAGGACCTGGACGACTCGGACGAGTTCGACGAGTTCGACGATGAGCCCTCGGGACGTACGCGTCCCAGGGACAATCAGGACCAGCAGGCGATGCCTGACGCGCGCCCGCAGAGCGTGGACGACTACCGCAAGCGCCTCAACGGCGACGACGCACCCAACGACGGAGGAACCGCATGAGGCGGCCGCGAACGGAGCGGGCCTACGGGCCTGGCTTCGAGAAGCCCAAGCCGGGACGCAGGAGCGTCTTCGGCAGGGGCGGCGACGACTCGAAGGGCGTCCACGAGCCCAGAGGTGACAAGTGGGCGCTGGAGGAGGTGCGCGGTCACCTGACCTTCACCAGCGACCGCATCATCGCCTGGTACCTCGCCGAGCCGCAGACCTGGTCGTTCCGTGCCCATTCCGACCTCGAGGCACTGATCACCGACCAGGCCAGCCAGCTGGCCGACCTCGTCGGCAACACGATCCACGGCCGGGTCACCACCCGCCCTTATCCCGTACGTCACTGGGCGCATGCCGCGTTCGCCAACGCCCCCGACCCGCAGCCCGGGTTCGAGGAGATGATGGCGCGCAACCAGGCCCACATGGCCGCCCACAGTCAGGCCGACAAGCTCGTCTACTACGGCGTCGACCTCGGCCGCCGCGACGCGACGGTGCGGACCCTGGCGAAGTTCTCCGCCAGTGCCGCCGAGCGGGAGATGGCGGCGATCAGCGAACGTCTCGACACGGTCAACCGGGTGATGTCGCGACCGGGCTTCTCGGCGCGGCCGGCGGTCGGTCACGACATGGAGTGGATGATCGCCCGCTCGCTCTCGCTGGGCGCCAAGATCCCCGTGCCCGAGCCGGGCGAGGCCCAGCAGAACTTCCTCGACACCGACGACATGGCCGAGTGGTTCGAGTCCGTCGCGTGGTCGGCCGAGCCGCTGGCCCCGACCGTGCAGGTCACCAGCAGCATCGGCGGCCGCCAGGAGACCAGCCATGTGTGCGTGCTGACGGTCTCCCGGATCGGCGACATCGAGGTGCCGGAGAGCCATGCGCCGTGGATGGCGAAGACCGACGCGCTCGGCTTCCCGGTCGAGTGGTCCTTCCGGGTGGAGCCGCGCTCGCCGGAGGACGTCTCCCGCGAGATGGCGAGCCTCACCCGGCGTATCGACGGTCAGGTCAGCCACTGGTCCGAGGACCACGGCAAGCGTCCCCCCAAGCAGCTCGCCCGTCAGGCCGGCCGCGCCGCCGACGTCGAGGACGAGATGCGTTCGGAGTTCACCGGACTCTCGACCCGCACCAGAGGCTGGTACCGGATCGCCGTCACCGGCCGCACCGAGGCCGAGGCGCTCGACAAGGCTCAGAAGGTCGTCGACCTCTACCGGCCGCAGATCAAGATCACCCGCCAGCTGGGGCAGTACCACCTGGCTCGGGAGTTCGTCCCGGGCGAGCCGCTCGCCTCGACGGCCCACGCTCGCAAGTTCCCGGTCCTCAAGGTCGCCGCCGGGCTCCCGGCGGTCACCGCGGAGGTCGGTGACAAGCGCGGCTTCTACCTCGGCGAGACCTCCGCGATGGCCTCACGGGCGGTGCTGATGGACCCGTGGTACCTGACCGAGGTGATGGAGCAGGCCGGTCTGATCCCGCTGGTCGGCACCCCGGGTTCGGGAAAGTCGACGCTGATGGGCGTCGTCATCTACATGTCGATCCTGTCCGGCATTCACGGCGTCGCCATGGATCCCGCGGGTCGGCTGCAGCGGCTGATGACGCTGCCCGAGATCGGCGGCGGCATCTTCAACGGCCAGCAGGTGCCCGCCCGCGCCCGCAGCGTCGACGTCCTCGGCGGTCGTCCGGGAAGCCTGTCGCCCTACGCGGTCGTGCCCGACCCCAACCCCGAGCTGATCCGGGCCGAGGCGATGTCGGACCACGAGTTCGCCGAGCGGCTCCACCGCGAGCGGTCGGCCGCCGTGCAGCAGCGCCGTGACCTGACCGTCTCGGTGCTCCGCGCCTGCCTCCCGGTCGGCCTGGCCAACAACGAAGAGGTGCTCAAGCGCATCCGCGCCCGCGTCATGGAGGCGCAGGCCGATCGTGGTGCCGACACCTCGACGATCGTGAAGATGCTCTTCGAGGGCGACGGCGGCGACCAGGAGATCGCCCGCGAGCTCGCCGCGGCCCGCGAGCGCGAGCTCGGCCGGCTCTTCTTCGGCAACGACTTCCTCCAGTCCGACGAGGAGCTGAAGGGCACCCCGTTCACCTTCTACAACCTCAAGGGCCTCAACACCCCGCCCGAGCACGTGCCGCGCGAGGAGTGGAGCGCCGAGGAGCAGATGGCGCGCCCGATCATGACCCTCGCGGCGTGGTCCGCGCTCCACCTGATCTACCGCAGCGACCCCAACGAGCGGAAGCTGTTCGCGCTCGACGAGGCCCACGAGGTCACCCAGGCCTCCGGCGGCACCGGGCGAGCGCTGGTCCACAAGCTCTCCAGCGACTCCCGCAAGAACAACTGTGCCGCGCTGGTCTCCACCCAGAACGCCTCCGCGATCCTGGGTTCCGACATCAACAACTTCGTCGGGGCGGCCTTCGTGGGACGTACGCAGGACGAGACCGCCCAGCGCGACGCGCTCAAGCTCCTCGGCAAGCCGGAGGGACTGGGTTACGAGTCGATCCTGGCGCGGCTCTCGCCGCGCACCAGGCGCGGCGACGAGCAGCTGGGCTACCGGGAGTTCATCTACCGTGACGGTCTCGGCGGCGACACCGGCCACGGCGGCATGGAGATCATCAAGGTCACCCTCAACCATCACCCGGGTCTGCAGGAGGCGCTCAACACCACCGCCGACCCCACCCGCCGCGTCAGCCGCGCCATCGGCGAGTCGAGCGATCTCTCCAAGACCGAGCTCTCCGGGGACGGGATCGGCTGATGCCGCCGCGCCCCGCTCACCAGAGGACACCCCTGCGTCGTAGGGCGGCTGCCCTCGTCGTACTCGTCCTCGCTCTTCTGTCCGTCGCCGGGCCGGCGGCGGCCGCGGGGCCGAGGGGGATCGACATCCCGATCCCGTTCGATCCGACGGGTGGGCTCTCGGGTGTGAGCGATGCGTGCAACAACCTGGATGCGCCGATGCCGGCATCTCCTTACGGGGACGGGTCGTTCATCGTGCGGATGACGGCGTTGGGAGCGGCGTCGAAGGCAGGCACCGAGCTGAACGATCCGGAGAAGGTCAACGACGAGTTGGACCCGTTCCGCAACAAGGACGAGGTCTCGCTGGAGTCGGCCTACGGCACGTCTCCGCAGTGGTGGACCTATGACAACGGGTGCACGGGGCAGTTCGTCGCGGGTGCGGGGACCTCGATCGGCAACATCATGCTGGAGATCTCGGGGATCCTGCCCAACTGGTCGCACGCCTTGCTGAACGCGGTGATCGGGGAGAACTCGTTCCTGAAGGCGCTCGACGACCCCATCGTGGCGGCGTCCAAGGCGGTCACCGACGGGGTGTGGGCGCCGTGGGTGAGCGTGGTGCTGTTGCTGGTCGCGGCGACGGTGATGATCCGGGCACGGGACGGCCGGTTCGCGCGGGCGGTGACGGCGGCGGGCTGGGCGCTGGGCGTGCTGGTGGTGACCTCGTGGCTGATCCAGTACCCGGTCGAGTCGACCCGGCTGGTCGATGACGGGGTGCGGTCGGCGACCGGGTTGATCGCGACCGGGTTCAACGACGGCAGGGCGGTCCCGGGCGTCGGTGACGACGAGTTCGGTGAGACCGATGCGGTCAAGGCGGTCGACGGTCAGATGGACGAGGTGGTGCGTTCGACGCAGTACCGCACCTGGCTGGCCGGCGCCTTCGGCGACCCGGACTCGGCCACGGCGAAGACGTATGGACCCCGGGTGTTCCGGTCGACGCACTTCTCCTGGCAGGAGTACGACGTCTATCGCAAGGACCCCAACGGCGAGGGCAAGAAGGTCCTGGAGGCGAAGCAGGACGCGTTCAAGGAGCATGCCGAGGCGGTCAAGAAGTCGGACCCGGTGGCGTATGAGTACTTCAAGGGTGAGCACTGGTCGCAGCGGGCGACCACGGCGCTGGTGAACCTCGTGGTGGTCGTGGTCGTGTGCGGCTTCCTGCTGGTCGCGGGGCTGGCGATCCTGCTCTCGTTCGCGTTGATCCGGTTGATCGTGCCGTTCGCCCCGGCGGCGGGGGTGTTGTTCATGCTGGACCACACCCGCGACGCGGCGGTGGCGATGCTGAAGCGGGTGGTGGGGCCGCTGGTGATGGGCCCGATCTACTTCCTGGTCGCGTTGCTGCTGCTGCGGCTGGACTCGGCCATCCTGACCTCGACGATGTGGTTCGTGCTCAAGCTGGGTCTGATCGCGGTGCTGACCGTGCTGGCCTGGCGACTGACCCGCCCCGCCGCCTACGGCATCCCGCTGCCGGGCATGGGCCGGCTCACTTCCATGCTCACCTCGTACGTCGGCGCCCGGACGGGCACCGAGGCCGGTGTCCGCGACGCGACCGCCGACCGGCCTGTCCCGACGGGTGGTGTGCCGGCCGGGTCCGGAGCGATCTCGAGCCCTGGGGGCGTCTACATGCCCGGCCACGAGCTGACCGGCAGCCGGCCGACGATGACCGCCGAGCAAGTGCCCAACCCGGTGCCGATGACGGCCGCCGGAGCGCTGGGTGCCGCGTCGAGCACGACCAGCACACCGACGTACGCCCTGGGGTCCTCGATGAGCGGCACCGACGGCGAGCGCGTGGCGGGACAGTGGTTCGACTCACGCTCCGCCGAGCGCGACGAGCCGTCCTTCCGGGACGAGCCGACGTCTCACCATGCCGCCGCGGCGCAGGTCTACCACGACCGCGCCGAAGCGCCGAGCCCCGTGGACTACACCGCCTACGGCGACCGTGAGCCGGAGCCGCCGCGTCACTCGCCGGTCGCGGAGGCCAACGTGGACTACGACGCCGACGGCAACCCGGTCTTCGTCATCTACTCGCCGAACGGGAACCGGTCGGTGCCCGTCGACAACGGTTCCAGCTGGGGGTCAGCCGAAGGAGGAGCCCGGTAGTGCGCTCGACAACGACGCGTGGTGTGCTGTGGGAGGTCATCGCGCCGGTGCTGAGGTGGCCCATGAGGTCGCCGTTCCGGTTCTTCTCGGTGGTCGTCGGCATCGTCTTCGTCATCTGGCTCATCGCCCAGTGGAGCGACGCGCCCGACGCCGAGCCGGCTGCGCAGCCCGAGCGGGGCTCGGTGTCGGCGGGACAGAGCCCCAGCGCGACCGGATCACCCGTCCCCGATCCGGGAGCCGCGGCGACCAAGTTCGTCGCCGCCTGGGCCCGTCCCGACCTCACCACCGAGCAGTGGTGGGCCGGGATCAACGCCGCCCGTCCGGACGAGTCGCTGGCCCAGGCGCTCGGGACCACCGATCCCGCCAACATCGAAGCGACGAAGGTTGTGGGGTCTCCGAAAGTGCTCGATCAGACCGATCGAGAAGCACGCGTCGAGGTCACCACCGACGGTCCCACGGTCATCGTCTACCTGACGCTGGTCGACAACGTCTGGTACGTCGCCAACATCCTCCCCGGCGGCTGACATGTGGATCTTCAAGGCACGTCTGATCTGGGGAATCGTGGCGGCCGCAGCCACGCTCGTCCTGGTGGTCACCGGTGCGTTTGTGATCCTGATCGGCGGCCTGGCGAGCACCGAGCAGAGCAGCCAGGACCAGGCCGAGTCGGGTTGTGTCGGCGGGACCAACGCGGTTCCGGCCGGCAACCTGGGCCCGGACGGTGAGATCCCCGAGGGCAGCATCGCCGGGTTCAACACCGAGCAGATCCAGAACGCTCGGACGATCGTCGCGGTCGGCAAGCAGTCCGGCGTACCCGCCTACGGATGGGTGATCGCGCTCGCGACCGCGATGCAGGAGAGCACCCTGCGCAACCTCGACTACGGTGACCGCGACTCGGTCGGTCTCTTCCAGCAGCGCCCGGTCTCCGGGTGGGGCACCGTCGCCGACATCATGAACCCGGTCAAGTCCGCCCAGGCCTTCTACGGTGTGGCCGCCCACACCGGCAACACCGGCCTCCTGGACATCCCCGGGTGGCGCAAGATGCAGGTCACCGCGGCAGCCCAGGCGGTGCAGCGATCGGCGTTCCCGCTGGCCTACGCCCAGCACGAGGATGAGGCGCGGGCGCTCGTCGCCGCGCTCGCCGATGGGGTGTCGGCCGCCGACCTGACGGCCACCGCGACCGACGTGTCGTGCACGATCGGCATGGCCGGGATCAGCACCTCCGTCGTACGTCCGATCCAGGCCGGGCTGGCGATCGACAACAACAACTACGGCAACTCCGGCTCCAACTGGGCCAACATGCACACCGGCAACGACTACTCCTCACCGTGCGGCACGCCGGTGCAGGCGGCCCACGGTGGCACCATCGTGATCGAGTCCGGCGGCGGCTGGGGCTGGTCGGGGCGCTGGCTGGTGAAGGTGCAGACGGCGCCCGGCAACCTGACCACGTGGTACGGCCACATGCAGTCGCTCTCGGTCCGCGAGGGCCAGATGGTCAAGGCCGGGCAGGTCATCGGGCAGGTCGGCAGCGAGGGCAACTCGACCGGCTGCCACCTCCACTTCGAGGTGCACCCCCACGGCGGCGGCTACCTGCAGGACCAAGTCGACCCGGCCGCGTGGTTGGCGAAGAACATCGGCAAGACCCTCCAGGCCACCAGGCAGGTCGGCGGTCTGCCGGGCGCGGGACAGATCGGTGCCTCTCCGGCGGCCGTCTCCGGCCCGCAGGTGCGCCTGGCGCAGGCCAACATCAAGGTCTCCCTGTCCCGCTCGCGATACCGCTCCGACCTGGCCGAGGTCATGAAGCACGGACCCGACTTCGTCTCCCTGAACGAGGCCCAGTCACGTTCGGTCTCCGACATCTCGGTGCGCGGCTACGGCACCTACCGGGCCTCGTCGGACGAGTACGGCGCGCGCAGCCAGGCGCTCAGCCCGGTCGTCATGTGGCGCACCGACCGCTGGGTGGCGGTCGACCAGGGCACCGTCCAGCTCACCAAGCCGGTCACCGGGGTCAAGAACGACAACAGGTACGCCACCTGGGTGGTCCTCGCGAGCAGCGACGGCTCCGGGCGGATCTCGGTCATCTCGACCCACACGATGACCTCGCCCGCCAACAGCCCGCAGGCGCGCAAGGACGAGGCCCAGCGCGGCTTCGCGAAGCTCGCCGGGCTGGCGCAGGGCCTGCAGAAGTACGGCCCCGTCCTCGTCGCCGGCGACCTCAACTCTCCCTATCCGCGCAACGGCGGCAACGGGGATCCGTGGGGGCCGAAGCCGCTGATGACCAAGGCCGGGATGACCTCGACCTTCGAGGCCCTCGGCGCGCCCCCGCAGGGCTGGGCCACCCACGACGGCGGCGGCACCATCGACTGGCTCCTCGGATCGAACGCGACCACCGCCGCCACCCGGCACGCGACGTTCGAGCTGGAGTCGGACCACCACGGGCTGGTGGCCGACTTCAGCATCCGCGGTCAGTAGCGCTCGGAGCCCGTGTAACACGTCGTTCGTAGGACTTCTCGCCCTGTCCGAACGACCGGATAGTGCTACGAACAGCGTGTTACAGCCCACCAACCCCACCAGCCCGCCGCCGACCCACCTCCCCCAGGAGATAGCGTTGGGCGCATGAACGACGCGGTGGTACGGGCTGAGCGCACCGTCGCCGCGATGGCCGAGTGGCTCGCCGGAGGCGGGCCGGAGCACTGGGTCGTGGAGACCTCGGGATCCACTGGCAAGCCCAAGCGGGTGATGCTGTCCCGCGCCGCGATGAAGGCGTCGGCAGCGGCGTCGGCGCGACGCGTCGGAGCGAGCGGGCAGTGGCTGCTCACCCTGCCCGATTCGTACGTCGCCGGAGCCAATGTGATCGCCCGCTCGCTGATCGCGGGGCACGAGCCGGTGCTCGCAGCAGCCCACGAGACCTTCGCCGAGGCCGCGGCCGCGATGAGACCCGGGCCGCGGTTCGTGTCGATGGTGCCGACCCAGCTCCACCGGATCGTCGAGGCGGGTGGTGACGACCTCGCCGCGCTGGCCGGGTTCCACACGCTGCTGCTCGGTGGTGGCCCGATCGACCCGTCGCTGCGGGCCCGGGCCGAGGAGGCCGGGGTCGACGTCGTCGCCACCTACGGCTCGGCCGAGACCTGCGGCGGCTGCGTCTACGACGCGATGCCGTTGGACGGCGTCGGGATCGCGATCGGCACCGACGGCCGGGTCCGGATCAGCGGCCCGACGCTCTTCGACGGCTACCAGGACGACCCCGAGCAGACGGCGGAAGCGCTGGTGGACGGCTGGTTCCTCACCTCCGACGCGGGCACGCTGGACGAGGACGGCCGGCTCCGGATCCTCGGTCGTGTCGACGACATGGTGATCACCGGCGGTGTGAAGGTGCCGGCGGTGCTCGTCGCCCGAAGGCTCCGCGAGCACCCGGCAGTGACGGCCGCGGAGGCGCTCGGCATCCCCGACGAGGAGTGGGGCCAGCGCCTGGTCGCCTTCGTCGTCGGCGACATCGACGCCGGCGCCGTCCGCGAGTGGGTCGCCGCTGAGCATCCGCGCTCCTGGGCGCCGCGACAGGTCGTCGCGCTCGACGAGATCCCGCTCCTCGGCAACGGGAAGCCCGACCGGCAGGCCCTGCACGCGCTGGCCACGAGCGACGACATGGAGTCTTGATGAGCCCGCACGCCTTCTCCCTCCCGATGACCACCCGCTTCCGCGGGATCACCGAGCGCGAGGGCCTCGTCTTCGAGGGTGTCGGCGGATGGGGTGAGTGGTCGCCGTTCCTCGACTACGACACCCCCGAGATCGAGCCCTGGCTGCGCTGCGCCGAGGAGGCGGCCGCGGGGGACTGGCCGGAACCGGTCCGGGAGTCCGTACCCGTCAATGCGACGGTGCCCGCCGTCGGGCCGGAGCGCGCCCACGAGATCGTGACCCGCTCCGGGTGCGCGACGGCGAAGGTGAAGGTCGCCGACCCGGGCCAGAGCCTGGCCGACGACATCGCCCGCGTCGAGGCGGTCCGGGACGCTCTCGGCCCTGCGGGCAAGGTGCGGATCGACGTCAACGGGCTCTGGTCGGTCGAGAAGGCGTTGGCCTCGATCAAGGTGCTGGACCGTGCCGCCGGCGGACTCGAGTACGTCGAGCAGCCCTGCCTCACGGTCGAGGAGCTCGCCGACGTACGCCGGAAGGTGGATGTCCCGATCGCCGCGGACGAGTCGATCCGGCGGGCCGCGGATCCCTACCGCGTACGCGACCTCGAGGCCGCCGACGTGGCGGTGCTCAAGGTGCAGCCGCTGGGCGGCGTACGCACCTGTCTGCGGATCGCCGAGGACATCGGGCTGCCCTGCGTGGTCTCCTCGGCGCTGGAGACCTCGGTCGGGATGGCCGCCGGGGTCGCGCTCGCAGCGGCGTTGCCGGAGCTGCCCTACGCGTGCGGGCTGGGCACCGTCTCGATGTTCACCGAGGACATCGCCGATGAGCCGCTGCTGCCCGCCGGCGGGGTGCTGCCGGTGCTCCCGGCCTCGCCGGCTCCCACGCGCCTCCTCGCCGAGCCGGCCCTGAAGGCCACGCCGGAGCGCGCGGAGTTCTGGCACCGGCGTCTGGCAGATGTCCGCGCTTACCGGGAAGCGCTTCGATGACGGGAGAACCCATGGCCACCGCTACCGAGCTCGCCCGCACTGTCGTCACCGCACTGATCGAGGCGCGCGTCACCGACATCGTCATCGCGCCGGGCTCGCGCAACGCCCCGCTGTCGTTCGCCGTCTTCGATGCCGCGCGGGCCGGGCTGGTGCGGCTGCACACCCGGATCGATGAGCGCTCGGCCGGCTTCTTCGCCCTCGGCCTGACCAAGGTCGGCTCGCGCGCGGCGGTGATGTGTACCTCCGGCACCGCCGTCGCCAACCTGCACCCGTCGGTGCTCGAGGCGGCCCACGCGGGCGTACCGCTGGTCGTCGTCACCGCCGACCGGCCGGCGCGACTGCGTGAGACCGGCGCCAACCAGGTCACCGACCAGGTCGGCATCTTCGGGAGTCTGGTGGAGACCGTCGACCTGGGCGAGGCCCCGGACGAGAACGCCATCGAGGCGCTCGACTCCGCGCGCGGCCCGGTCCACTGGAACATCCAGCTCGACGTCCCGTTGACCCCGCCGGATCGTTGGGAGCCAGGAAAGATCGAGGCCCGTCTGGAGCCCGTACGCCCCGAGCTGCTGATCCACGAGTCGATCCCGACCGGCCCCGGGACACCGCTGACCGTCGTCGTCGCCGGCGACGACGCCGGCCCGCCTTCCCGGGTCCTCGCCCAGGACGGCGGCTGGCCGCTGCTCGCCGAGCCCTCCTCGGGCGCGCGTACGGGCGACAACGCGCTGCGCTCCTACCGGCTGCTGCTCGAGTCACCGCTCGCCGAGCGGATCGAGCGGGTCGTCGTCTACGGCCACCCGACCCTCTCGCGTCCGGTCACCAACCTGCTCGCGCGCGCCGACGTCGAGATCATCGCGGCCCCGGTCGACGGCGTCTGGCCCGCACGCCCGTTCCGGGTCGACCGCACGATCCGCACCCGGCTCCACGTCGACGGCACCCCGGACACCGCGTGGCTGGAGGAGTGGCGCTCGGCCGATCGCGAGGTCAGCCGCCAGGTGGACCGGCTGCTCCACGAGCAGCCGGAGATGACGGCGTACGACGTCTCCGCCTGTGTCGCCCGCGCCCTGCCCGACGGTGGGCTGCTGGTGCTCGGCCCCTCCAACCCCGTACGCGACCTGGACCTGATGATGCGGCCCAACCGTGTCGGCGGGCGACGGAAGGTGATCGCCAACCGTGGCCTGGCCGGCATCGACGGCATCGTCTCCACCGCGATCGGCGCCGCGGTCGGCCGTTCCTCCTCGACGCGCGCGCTCGCGCTGATGGGCGACGTCACCTTCCTCCACGACGCCGGGGGCCTGCTGCTCGGCCCCGACGAGGTCCGTCCCGACCTCACCATCGTCGTCGCCAACGACGACGGCGGCTCGATCTTCGCCTCGCTCGAGCAGGGCGCCGACGACTACGCCGACAGCTTCGAGCGGCTCTTCGGCACCCCGCACGGCACCTCCCTCGAAGCCCTCTGCGCCGCCCACCGCATCCCGCACCTCGCGGTCACCTCGGTCCCCGAGCTCGAGGCCGCCCTCGCCTCCCCGAACGGCGGCATCGAGGTCGTCGAGGCCGTGGTCTCCCGCGCCGACCGCCGCCGGTTCGATCTGGCCATCCGCGCCCTCGCCCGTTCCTGAGCCGCCGACGCGGCCGGACATGGCACAGTGTGCCCGTGACAGAACAGGTGCAGCCACAATGGCCGACCGTGGTGCCGTACGTGGAGTCCTACTCGGGCCCGAGGC
This sequence comes from Nocardioides sp. NPDC057772, assembly GCF_042798075.1. Classification (NCBI taxonomy): domain Bacteria; kingdom Bacillati; phylum Actinomycetota; class Actinomycetes; order Propionibacteriales; family Nocardioidaceae; genus Nocardioides; species Nocardioides sp. NPDC057772. Next base: position 26,471 of record NZ_JBHVKN010000014.1, on the reverse strand, counting down.
GGGTGATGACCCTGGAGATGGCGTCCACCGCGAAGGAGAAGTTCATCGCCACGATGCCACCGATCGTGGCGATCGACGGGCGTGACTACTGGGTCTACTGGGGCCAGGTGAGCTTCGAGATCCCCGCAGAGCGCCCGTGCCACGTCAGCGTGCGCTGCGAAGGCGGGCAGAGCGGCGGGCAGTACTCGCAGGATCTCGGCTTCCGCGTCGCCTCAGTCCTGCTCCCGCCTGGCGCGGAGCCGGTGCGGCTGCAGTACCTGTGCCAGTTCGCTGCAGGTGTCGGATCGATCACCATGGCCTGATCAGCGGTCGGTGAGCGTCGAGCCCCGGGACGCTGGCTTGGTCTTCGACGACGCTACGTCGGTTGGCGGCGGTTCGTGAGTGCTTTCACAAGGTGGTGTCAACTGACGTAGGCGGGAAGTTCGAGCCCGCTACGACGTCAGCTCCTCACTCTGCCCTGAGAGGTCAGCTCACTCGGAGGATGTCGCCGGGCTGGCTCTCGAGGATCGAGGGGTTGGCCACGGTGATCCCGATCCGGTCTGCGAGCTGGGTCAGCGTCATGCCGCGTTCCTCGAGGAGGGCGTCGAGGTGCACGGTGACTCGGTGGTCGTCTGTCATACGGTGAGATCCACCTCCTCCTGCAGCCTCACGCCGCGGCTCATCACCCTGGGGCTGGTTGTCAGGACTTCCAGTACGGATCCCGGCCGATGAAGCCGAGGAGCTGGTCCTGGGGAGAGGCATCGGCAGGGACCTCGACCCGGGGACCGAACTGGCCGGAGGCACGCATGGCGTCCTCCATGGCCGCCGCATCGGCCAGCATCGCCGCAGCGCGCTGGGCGCCGAGGTCGAAGTCCTGCCCGAGGGCCCGAGCCAGGTCCCAGGAGTGCATCCAGATGTCGGGGGTGTAGATCTCCGAGAGCGCCACGTCGAGCGGCTTGTCGCCCATGTGCGGGTTGGAGACCATCCGGCTGGCGGGGTCGTCGAAGAGGCCCTGGATATCGGCGGTGTGGATCTTCCAGACGCCGGCCGGGTCGGCGGCGACGTCGAGCGGCGCCAGCTCCACGCCTGCCGATCCCTGCAGGAACCCTCGCGACCACTCGACCAGATGGGAGACCACGTCCAGCGCGGTCCACCCCGCCACCGGGCTGGGACGGGCCCAGTCACCGGGGGCGGCGGAGCCGACGATCTCGGCGAACCGGGCCGCGTCGTACGCATGCTGCTCGCCCCTGCTCAGCTCGGCGCTCATGCGAGCTCCGCAAGGAGCTCGTCGAGCTGCTCGTAGCCCTGGATGACGCCCTTGTCCATGCCGCTGGCCATGATCGCGGCCTGGGTCTCGAAGGACTCGACGACGCTGAGGCCGGTCAGCCGGGTGCGGCCGCCGGGGAGCGGCTCGAAGGTGAGGTATTCCAGCGAGGCTCCGTCGGGCGCGCCGCGCCAGGTGAAGGTCTGCACGATGCGCTCGTTCTCGCGCACCTCGTGGAAGCTACCGAAGAACTGGGTGAACTCGTCACCGTCGCGCTCGGCCGAGTAGGCCCATGAGCCGCCGGTGCGGAAGTCCCAGGTGGTGATGGTCATGCCCACGTCGCGCGGGCCGAGCCACTTGGCGTACAGCTCCTTCTCCGCGTGTGCGCGGAAGACGAGCTCCGGGGGAGCGTCGAACTCGCGGACGATGGTGATGGTCGGGGCCTCCTTGGAGGCCTCGATGGTGGTCTCGTGCTTCGTGGTGGTCATGATGCTTCCTCTGCTCGTGATGACTCTCGCGGTGACGTGTTTTCCTGCATCTCGGCGAGCAGTGCGTCCAGGCGCTGGTAGCGCTCCTCGGCCTGCTGCTGGTATCTCTCGATCCATCTGGTCATGAGGTCGAACACCTCCGCTTCGAGCCGGACGGGCGCGCGGCGTGACTCCCGGCTCACCAGGCCGGCGTCCTCGAGCACCTTGAGGTGCTTGGAGACCGCCTGGAGGCTGACGTCGTACGGCGCCGCCAGCTCGCCTACGGTCGCGTCGGCCGACGCGAGCCGGGCGACCAGGTCGCGCCGGGTCGGGTCCGCCAGTGCCGCAAAGACTCGGGAGAGTCTGTCGTCGCTCATCGTCACTCCTCAACCATTTGGTTGACAACAAACGCTAGGCCGCAGCGTACGTCTTTGTCAATCACTTGGTTGAGTAACTTGGTTACTGGAAAACATTCCCCGGGGGACATCGGTTGCGGCACCATGTGTGCCAGTGCAGTGCTCCTCCTCGGGAAAGGCCCCACCCATGAGTCCTTCGCGCCGCAGATCCATGAGAGTGACCGCGATAGCCGCCGGTCTCCTCCTTGCCATCTCCCTCTCCCCGACACAGTCCGCCGGCGCCGCCGAGAAGGACGCCGGGAAGGATGGCCGCCACCTCACCCAGAAGGCGAGGTCCCACGGCGTCACGCTGGAGCATGGGGCGTACGTCGGCTGGTCGACGCCCGGCTCGCACGCCCAGGGCGGCACCCCCGACGACCGGCCGATCACCGCGCAGGCGTCGGTGTCCGGCATCGACGTCTCCGGCCACCAGGGCAACGTCGACTGGGCCTACTGGTGGGGTCAGGGCAAGCGGTTCGCCTACATCAAGGCGACCGAGGGCACCTACTACCGCAACAGCACCTACTTCCCGCAGCAGTACAACGGGTCGTACAACCAGGGCTTCATCCGTGGCGCCTACCACTTCGCCAACCCGTCCGACTCCGGTGGCGCGGCCCAGGCCGACTACTTCGTCAACAACGGCGGGGGCTGGTCCGCCGACGGGAAGACCCTCCCGGGGGTGCTCGACATCGAGTACAACCCCTACAGCGGCGGCACCTGCTACGGCCTCTCGCAGTCGTCGATGCGCTCGTGGATCGCGGCCTTCCTGAACCGCTACCGCTACCGCACCGGGCGTGACGCGGTGATCTACACGACCACCGACTGGTGGACGACCTGCACCGGCAACACCTCGCAGTTCGCCAGCGCCCATCCGCTGTGGATCGCGCGCTACGCCAGCGCCCCTGGCACCCTGCCGGCCGGCTGGGGCTACTACACGTTCTGGCAGTACACCTCGTCACCGCTGGACCAGAACACGTTCAACGGCGCGTACGACCGCCTCCAGGCGCTCGCGCTGGGGTGATCCTCCGGGGGTGGCCCCCGGTCCTCACAGGCCCAGCTGGGACCTCCAGGAGCCGAGGACCGGGGTCCACTCGAAGATCCGGCGTTCCTTGATCAGCCCGACCGCGAGGAACGGGTCTTCGTCGAGGGTCGCCTCGACCGTCGCGATCTCGCCCTCGAAGACGAGCAGGCCGGAGCCGTCGGAGGTCGGGCCGGAGAGCACCAGGTTGTCCTGGCTCGCCAGGAACTCCCGGTGGGCGCCCAAGTGCTCGGCGCGTACGTCGGGGAGGTCGTTGTAGGCGTACAGGACCGCGACGAGGGCCATCAGAGGTCGGCCCCGTCCGCGAGACGTACGTAGCCGCGCTCGGCCGGGATCAGGTTGGCTGCCTGGGTGTCGAAGACCCCAGAACCGAACTCGGAGTAGACCCGGTCGTGGATCGCGACGGTGCGGGAGGCGCCGACCTCGCGGGCGAAGTCGATCAGCTCGGCGGAGCGGGCCCACGGCGCGGAGACCGGCAGGAAGAGCACGTCCACGGCCTCTCCGGGACCGTCGAGCGCGTCGCCCGGGTGGAAGATCTTCGTGTCCCCGGCCTGGATCAGGTAGCCCGAGTTGTCGAAGTGGGGCATGTCGGCGTGGATGACCGCGTGCTTCTCGTTGACCGCGGTGACCGGGAGGCCGGCGTCGAACGACTCGCCCGGCTTCACCACCGTGGTCCGCTCGTGGACCGCGGGAGCGCCCTTCAGGATCTGCGCCGCTACCGCGCCGATGGTGTAGACCGGCGCGTCGCTGCCCTCGAGGAGGGCCGGGTTGTAGTGGTCGGGGTGCTCGTGGGTGATCAGCACCGCCGTCGCGCCGTCCAGCGCCTCGGGCTCCGCGAAGACGCCCGGGTCGACGACCACCACCGCGCTGTCGTGCTCGATCCGGACACAGGAATGGCCGAACTTCGTGATCCTCATGCGGCCGAATCTATCGCGCGCTCCCACCCCCGCCGGGCTGGGTTTCAGGACAGGGCGTCGCGGATCGGGACGAACTTGGCCTGCGTCTCGGCGAGCTCCGTCTCCGGGTCGGAGCTCCCCACGATGCCGCAGCCGGCGAAGAGGCGGGCGGTGCGGTCGTCGATCATCTCGGCCGAGCGCAGCGCGATGCCCCACTCGCCGTCGCCGGAGGCGTCCATCCAGCCGACCGGCCCGGCGTAGCGGGCACGCTCCATCGACTCGATCTCGGCGATGAGCGCGACGGCGTCCTCGCGCGGGGTGCCGCCGACCGCGGCCGACGGGTGCAGCGCCGCGGCGAGGTCCAGCGAGCTCACCCCGTCGCTGGCCACGCCGGTGATGTCGGTGGCCAGGTGCATCACGTTGGGGAGCTTGAGCACGAAGGGGGCCTCGGGCACGTTCATCGACGAGCAGTACGGCTCCAGAGCGTCGGCCACGGACCTGGCGGCGTACTCGTGCTCCTCGAGGTTCTTCGACGACTCCGCCAGCGACGCGGCGAGAGCGTGGTCGAGGTCCTCCTCGCCGGTGGGCCAGATCGTGCCCGCGAGCACGCGGGAGGTGACCAGGCCGCGCTCGCGGCGGACGAGCAGCTCAGGCGTGGCGCCGAAGAGGTCGTCGACGTGGAACGTCCAGCAGGTCGGGTACGCAACGGCAAGCCGCCGCAGCACGGCGCGGATGTCGATCGGCGCGCTCGCCGCGGCCAGCAGGTCGCGGGCGAGGACGACCTTGTCGAGGTCGCCGTGCTGGAGCCGGGCGACGGCGTCGGAGACGATCCGCATCCAGTGCTCGCCGTCGACGTAGGCATCGGCGAAGACGACGTCGCGCGGTGCCTCCGGCTCCGGTGCCGGAGCCAGATCGGGAGGTGGCGTGGCCGCCGGTCCGACGGTGGTCACCCAGGCGGTGTCGCCACGCTTGCCGACGACGACGGCGGGCACCTTGAGGACGGAGAAGCCCGGAAGGTCCGCGAAGGCGAAGGAGCCGAAGCCGACCAGTCCGGTGCCGGGCTCGCCCACGGGATCGGAGACGGTCGAGACGGCCGCCAGCTCCTCGAACCACTTGGCCGCGTGCGCGAATCGCTCCGGCCCGGACGTACGGATCTCGGCGGCTGTGCCCCAGCCGACCAGGCCCTCGCCGTGGCGGACCCAGGACAGCACGCGCCGACGGGCGGGCAGCAGCGCGAGCAGGTCGTCGAGCGTCTCCGACCCGGCGTCGAGTGCCACCGTGGTGGCGACCAGGGACCGCTGCTCCGACTCACTCACACCCCCAGGGTATCGGCGTGGTGTCGGCCGGGACGAGTCGAAGTGATGTATGCGGCATTGCGGCCCCGTTTGCCAATCATCACCATGAGGGTTGTAGCGTGCGCAGGCGTGAGTACCAACAAAGAGCAGTCGTTCATCGCAGAGAACGGCATCACCCTCGGCATCATCGCCTTGGCCCTCTTCGTCGTGCTGGGCGTTGGCCTGCCACGGTGGGTTGGCGACTCCGAGTCTCATTCGGGCGTGAAGATCACGCTCCCGGAGACCCTGTCGGGCGGCTACAAGCCGGCCGACAAGAAGTCCTCCTACGACCTCGACGTGATCAAGAAGCAGGGCGCGTCCGAGGAGCAGTTGGACCTGTTCATCAAGCAGAACGCCGCCAGCTCGAAGACGGAGGACCGCAACGTGTCCGACGCCCTCGGCTTCTCGATGGCCTCGCGCACCTACATCACCAAGGACATGAAGAAGTCCGTGATGATCCGCGCCTTCGCCGGCGACGGCAGCGCCTACTACGGCGGTGGCGAGGTCGCCAAGGTCCGCGACAACATCTGCTACTCCAGCGCCGACCAGCAGACCGGTCAGACCCAGGCAACCTGCTCGCACGCGTCCAAGCACCTCACCGTGCAGGCGACCGCCGCCTCGAAGGAAGACGCGGCGAAGTACGCCGACGAGATCTTCGAGAAGCTCGCCTGAGTTCGGTCCCGGCAGCGACCCGAGACAGAATCAGCCTGTGACCCGAGCAGATCTGGACAAGCAGCCCGGCGACGTCCGCCGGATGTTCGACGCCGTGGCCAAGCGCTACGACATCACCAACGACGTGCTCTCGCTCGGCCAGGACCGGCGCTGGCGACGCGAGGTGATCAAGGCCGTCGCCCCGTTGCCGGGCGAGCTCGTGCTCGACCTCGCCGCCGGCACCGGCACCTCGTCCCAGCCGTTCCTGGACGCGGGCGCCGAGGTGGTCCCGACCGACTTCTCGATCGGGATGCTCCAGGTCGGCAAGGAGGCCAAGCCCCACCTGCCGTTCACAGCCGGCGACGGCACCCGGCTGCCCTACCGCGATGCGACCTTCGACGCGGTCACGATCTCGTTCGGACTGCGCAACATCGTCGACCCGGCCGCCGGCCTGCGTGAGCTGCGCCGGGTGACCCGCCCCGGCGGCCGGATCGTGGTCTGCGAGTTCTCGCACCCGACCTGGAAGCCGTTCCGGACGCTCTACGTCGAATACCTGATGAGGGCGCTCCCGCCGGTCGCCCGGGCGGTATCGTCCTCCCCCGACGCGTACGTCTATCTCGCTGAGTCCATCCGGGCATGGCCAGACCAGGCAGGTCTCGCCGAGATGCTCTCCTCGGCGGGCTGGCAGTCGCCGACCTGGACGAATCTCTCGGGTGGAATCGTCGCACTTCATCACGCAACCGCTTGATCTCTGCGAAAGTTCAACTATGACCACGACGTTGCCATGGGACGGCATCTTGATGCCTCGCGAGGCCTACGGGCCCGCAGCGGTCAAGGCCAGGGACACGCTCACCGACGCGGCTGCGCAGGGGGACTGGCGCCGCGCGCTCTCGCAGGTACGCAACGACTACACCGTCGGCGTCAACACCTGGAAGATCGGCGGCGAGTCGATGTTCACCCCGCTCCACCACGCCGCCTACCTCGGTGCGCCGCGGGAGACGGTGCAGGAGCTGCTCTCGCTGGGTGGTGTCCGCTCGCTGCCGACCGCCCACGGCGAGACGCCCTACCAGCTCGCCAAGCGGCGCGGTCACGATCATCTGGTCGACATGCTCGACCCCTACTACCGCCCCGGCACCCCGCTCGGTGACAACCTCGAGGCCGTCAACCACCACGTGAACACCACGCTCGCCGAGCTGACCGCCGAGTTCCGCGGCGACCACCAGCTGCGTACGTTCGACGTGCGGCTCATCTCCGAGGAGGGCGGCCCCGACGAGGCCTGGTTCACCGCGCCGGGGATGTATGGCGGCATCCGCATCGGCATGTTCTGGGGCCGCGCCCACCTGGAGTACAACTCCCGCCTGGGCGACTCCTACGTCGTCGTCGGCCCGGAGGGCTCGGCCTACGTGAGCCGCTCCAAGCGCGCCCTGCCCCTGCCCACCCGCTGACCGTACGCCGCATGCGAGAGTCGTCCCATGGATGACGTGGCAGCCGACCTGATCGCCGACCTGAACCCCCTCCCGGACGAGATCGGCGGAAGGCTGCGAGCCCAGCTGGAGTTCATCGCGGAGGCCGACAGGCTCAAGACGATCCTGCGCGCCTCCCCGCTGGCCGCGGCCGACCGTCGTGAGAACGACGCCGAGCACTCCTGGCACCTGGCGCTGATGGTGCTGCTGCTGGCTGAGTACGCCGACGAGCCGATCGATGTCGGGCACGCGATCAAGCTCGTGATCATCCACGACATGGTCGAGATCTACGCCGGCGACAGCCCGGTCTTCGACGCTGCCGCGGTCGTCGACCAGGTCGAGCGCGAGCTCGCGGCCGCCGACCGTCTCTTCACGATGCTGCCGCCGGGCCAGGCGGGGGAGATCCGGGCGCTCTGGGACGAGTTCGAGGCCGCCCAGACCCCCGAGGCGCGCTTCTGCAAGGCGATGGACCGGCTCGAGCCGATGCTCCTCAACTGGCTCAACCGCGGTGGCACCTGGAGCATGCCGGGTGCCACCGAGTCCCGTGTCCGGGCCCGCGAGGCGGGCGTAGTCGCCGCCTCGACCACTCTCGGCTCCGCCACCGACGCCATCGTCCGCGCCGGGCTCGCCAAGGGTTGGATCCGCCCCGATCCCGACTGACCTCCCGCCGAGTCGGCCCATCTTGACGCAGACTCGGGCCGAGTCGGCTCGTCATGACGAGCAGACTCGTCGTTGGGAGATCGGGTCATTCCCTCCCGGGGTATCCAGTACGCTGCGACAGGCTTGCAGGCCGGGACGCTGAGGAGGGCCGCCCGTGGATGCGGACGTCGTGCCGGGCTCGGCGACGGACTGGACTGTCACGATCGAGGATCAGCGTCGGCTCAAGCGGGCGATGGTGGGGTTGCGGCTTCGGGGCCCGGCGTTCTGGCTGAATACTCTGGGCATGGCCCTGCTGCTGGCAGGCCTCGTGTGGGCCAGTGCGCAGGAGTTGGCTCCCGAAGCCATCGGCGACCTTTTCGTGATCGCGACGGCGGTGACCCTCGGATTTCTCGGGATGGCTCTTCTGGCGCTGATTTTGCTGCTGACCGTCCGCGGCCGGGTCGAGCGCGAGTATCCCGTCGGCGCGACGCTCACTGCGTGGGCGACGGACAGTGGCATGGGTGTGCGTACGCTCAGTCGGCTCGCCTTCTACCCCTGGCCTCGACTGTCCCAGGTCACGGCGGGCCCGGTGCTCGTGAGGTGTCGACAGGAGGGCCCGAAGACCGTGGCCGCCCCGTTGTACCTACCGGCCGGGCCCGATGAGCTGTCGCGTTCGGTCGACTTCCCAGCTCAGCTCATCGGGCCGGAGATCCGACGCGAACTGCAGGCGAGGGCGGGTCGGACGTCGGCGGAACCCCTGATGGCCGGAGAGCCGGTGGTGATCGGTCAGGCCCTCCGGCTCAGGCTCATCAGGTCGTGGTTGCGCGCCGAGGTCGGCATCGTGGCCTGGGCGCTCCCGGTGCTCTTCAGCATCAACACTGCAGCCCAGTTTGCCTTCGGCTCATATGTGATGGCGACCCTCTTGGCGGTGATGACGCTGCTCAACCCGGCCGCCTGGCTACTCGCTGCTCATGGGCGGATGTCTGGGATGTATCCGGCCGGTGCAAGGGTGGTCGGATCGGTGGGTGAGTGGATCGAGGTCCAAGGACCTTGGGGAAGCGTCGCCTGGCATCACGGCTGGTTGAAGATGCGCAGGACGACCGAGCACACCGTGACGTACGAAGTGCTGCGGCCCGGCCCAGATGGGACACCGATGTCCCCGGACAACGTCGAGAAGCGTTTCGTGGTGATCCCTCGGGCCTTCCTCGACACGCCGACGCCGGCTGCCAGCGCCGAAGTCTGACCCGCCACAACCCCGCCGTGGCGTGGTTCTGCAAGCGTTTGCCGCCGGATGCGCGGGCACATTTCCACCATGGCGAGAAAGTGCCGCGCGCCATTTCATCAACCCACTTGCATTCCGCCACAGGAGTGGCAGGATGTGAGTTGGCCCACATTGTGATTCTATTCACAAAGTCTCAAGAAGGGGTGGGCCGCTCAGGGTAGGAGGCGAGATGGAGCTCTACGTGCCGGTGCTCGCGTTGGCGGGACTGGCGACGCTCTTCGCGGTCGGTTCGGTGATCATGAGCTCGGTCGTCGGGCCGAGTCGCGCCAACAAGGCCAAGGCGGATCCCTACGAGTGCGGGATCGAGGCCACGCCTCAGGCGCTGGGCGGTCGGTTCCCGGTGAAGTACTACATCACCGCGATGCTCTTCATCATCTTCGACATCGAGATCATCTTCCTCTACCCGTGGGCCGTCAGGTTCGACGCGATGGGGTGGTTCGGCCTCGCGGAGATGGGCCTGTTCCTGCTGACCGTCTTTGTCGCGTACGCCTATGTGTGGCGCCGCGGTGGATTGGACTGGGACTGACATGGGTCTCGAAGAAAAGCTCCCGAGCGGGGTTCTGCTCACGACCGTCGAGGGCCTGGCGGGCTACTTCCGCAAGGCGAGCCTGTGGCCGGCGACGTTCGGGCTGGCCTGCTGTGCCATCGAGATGATGACGAGCGGTGGACCGAAGTACGACCTCGCCCGCTACGGCATGGAGGTCTTCCGGGCGAGTCCGCGGCAGGCCGACCTGATGATCGTGGCCGGCCGGGTGAGCCAGAAGATGGCGCCGGTGCTGCGGCAGATCTACGACCAGATGCCCGAGCCGAAGTGGGTGCTCGCGATGGGCGTCTGCGCCAGCAGCGGTGGCATGTTCAACAACTACGCGATCGTCCAGGGCGTCGACCACATCGTGCCCGTCGACATGTATCTCCCCGGCTGTCCGCCGCGCCCGGAGATGCTGATCGACGCGATCCTCAAGCTCCACGACAAGATCCAGGGCGGCTCGCTCGGCGTCAACGCCGAGCGCGAGGAGGTCGAGGCCGAGGCCGAGGCGCTCAAGCTGCTGCCGCTGATCGACCAGACGGGACTCCTGCGGTGAACGACCAGAACATCGGTCAGAACAGCGGCATGTTCGGGGTGAAGGGCTCGGGCGACACCAGCGGCTACGCCGGTCTCACCCGTCAGCACGCGATGCCGAGCCGCACCAGCGACGTCGGCGTCCAGCCCTACGGAGGCTGGTTCAAGGAGGTCGCCGACGCGCTGGCCTTCGTCGAGGCCGAGGCGGTCATCCACCGCGGCGAGCTGACCTTCCACGTACGCCGCGAGCGGCTGCTCGAGGCTCTGCAGGTGCTCCGCGACGAGCTGCGCTTCGAGCTCTGCTCGGGGGTCTCCGGGGTGCACTACCCCGCTGACCAGGGCAAAGAGCTGCACGCGGTCTACCACCTGCTCTCGATGACCTACAACCGCCGGGTGCGGGTGGAGACCTCCGCCCCGGACGAGGACCCGCACGTGCCGAGCGGCGTGGCGATCTACCCGACGCTCGACTGGCACGAGCGCGAGACCTACGACATGTTCGGGATCGTCTTCGACGGCCACCCGGGTCTGACCCGGATCCTGATGCCCGACGACTGGCCGGGCCACCCGCAGCGCAAGGACTACCCGCTGGGCGGGATCCCCGTGGAATACAAGGGCGCGACGATCCCGCCGCCGGACACCCGGAGGAGCTACTCATGACGACCACGGAAGACGAGGCCCGTACGTTCACCGTCACCGGCCAGGACTGGGACGAGCTGACCGACGCCCTCAAGGACGTCAAGGACGAGCGGATCGTCGTCAACATGGGTCCGCAGCACCCCTCGACCCACGGGGTGCTCCGGCTGATCCTCGAGCTCGAGGGCGAGACCGTGACCGAGGCGCGAGCCGGGATCGGCTACCTCCACACGGGCATCGAGAAGAACATGGAGTTCCGCTCCTGGACCCAGGGCACGACCTTCGTCACCCGGATGGACTACCTCTCGCCGATCTTCAACGAGACGGCGTACGTCCTCGGGGTGGAGAAGCTGCTCGGCATCGGCGCCGAGGTGCCGGAGAAGGCCGACGTCATCCGGGTCATGCTGATGGAGCTCAACCGGATCTCCTCCCACCTGGTGGCGATCGCGACCGGTGGCATGGAGCTCGGCGCGCTGACCGTGATGACGATCGGGTTCCGTGAGCGCGAGCTGTGCCTGGACCTGTTCGAGTTCATCACCGGGCTGCGGATGAACCACGCCTACATTCGCCCCGGTGGCGTCGCCCAGGACGTGCCGGAGGGCACCGTCGCGCGGGTCGGCGAGTTCATCGAGCTGATGAAGACCCGGCTGCACGAGTACGCCGCGCTCTGCAACGCCAACCCGATCTTCAAGGGCCGGCTGGAGCAGGTCGGCTACCTCGACCTGGAGGGCTGCCTCGCGCTCGGCCTGACCGGCCCGATCCTGCGCTCGACCGGCTATCCGTGGGACCTGCGCAAGACCCAGCCCTACTGCGGCTACCAGGACTACGACTTCGAGGTCATCACCTGGGACACCTGTGACTCCTACGGGCGGTTCCGGGTGCGGCTGGCCGAGATGTGGGAGTCGCTGCGGATCATGGAGCAGGCGCTGAAGCGGCTCGAGGACCTCGACGGTGCCCCCGTGATGGTGGCCGACAAGAAGATCGCCTGGCCCTCGCAGCTCTCCGTCGGCCCCGACGGCCAGGGCAACTCCCTCGACCACATCCGCCACATCATGGGTGAGTCGATGGAGGCGCTGATCCACCACTTCAAGCTGGTGACCGAGGGCTTCCGGGTGCCGGCAGGCCAGGCGTACGCCGCGATCGAGTCGCCGCGCGGAGAGCTCGGCGCCCATGTGGTCAGCGACGGCGGCACCAAGCCCTACCGGGTCCACTTCCGGGACCCGTCGTTCACCAACCTGCAGGCCACGAGCGTGATGTCCGAGGGCGGCATGGTGGCCGACGTGATCGTGGCGATCGCGTCCATCGACCCGGTGATGGGAGGCGTCGACCGATGAGCTTGGCTCCAGAGACATTCGACGAGCTGCGCGAGATCGCGGCCCGCTATCCCCAGGCCCGTTCCGGGCTGCTGCCGATGCTCCACCTGGTGCAGTCGGTGGAGGGCCGGGTCACGCCCGAGGGGATCCAGGCCTGCGCCGACGTCTTGGGCCTGACGCCCGCCGAGGTGAGCGGGGTGGCGACCTTCTACACGATGTACAAGCGCCACCCTGTCGGTCGTCATCACGTCGGGGTCTGCACCAACACGCTCTGCGCGGTCATGGGCGGCGACGAGATCTTCGCCTGCCTGCGCGAGAAGCTCGAGGTCGGCAACGACGAGACGACGGCGGACGGCAGCATCACGCTCGAGCACATCGAGTGCAACGCGGCCTGCGACTACGCGCCCGTGGTGATGGTCAACTGGGAGTTCTTCGACAACCAGACCCCGGAGTCGGCCTCACAACTGGTCGACGACCTGCGCGAGGGCCGCGAGGTCGTGGCCTCCCGCGGGGCGCGGATCACGAGCTGGCGCGAGGCCGAGCGGGTGCTCGCCGGCTTCGAGGACGGGCTCGTCGACGAGGGACCCGCAGCCGGGCCGGCGTCGCGGGTCGGGCTGGAGCTCGCGCGCGAGCGCGGCTGGGCGGCGCCCGGCGACGCGCGCGGTTCGGCCGATCTCCCGGAGGAGCTGCCCGAGGCAGTCGAGGTGGCCGACACCCGTCGCGCCGAGTCGGAGACGATCGCTGAGGAGGCGTCCGATGACTGACACGCTGACCCCGGTCCTGACCGCCAACTGGGGCGACGAGCGGGCCTGGACGCTGCCCGCCTACACCGCCACCGGCGGCTACGAGGCGCTCGACATCGCTCTCGGGATGGCTCCCGAGGACGTACAGACCGCGGTCAAGGACTCCGGTCTCCGCGGCCGCGGCGGTGCCGGCTTCCCGACCGGGGTGAAGTGGGGGTTCCTGCCGCCGCCCGACCCGGAGAACCCCAAGCCGCGCTACCTGGTGGTCAACGCCGACGAGTCCGAGCCGGGCACCTGCAAGGACATCCCGCTCATGATGGCCTCGCCCCACACCCTGGTGGAGGGCGTGATCATCTCCTCCTACGCCATCCGCGCGGAGCGTGCCTTCATCTACGTACGCGGCGAGGTGCTGCACGTGATCCGGCGGCTGCAGGCCGCGGTCCGTGAGGCCTACGCGGCCGGCCACCTCGGCACGAACATCCACGGCTCCGGCTACGACCTCGAGCTGGTCGTGCACGCCGGCGCCGGGGCCTACATCTGCGGCGAGGAGACCGCGCTGCTCGACTCGCTCGAGGGGCGCCGCGGCCAGCCTCGCCTGCGCCCACCGTTCCCGGCCGTCGCCGGTCTCTACGCGAGCCCGACGGTGATCAACAACGCGGAGTCGATCGCCTCCGTGCCGGCGATCGTGAAGAACGGCGCCTCCTGGTTCGCCGGGATGGGCACCGAGAAGTCGGCCGGCGTCGGCATCTTCTCGCTCTCGGGCCACGTCAAGAAGCCCGGCCAGTACGAGGCCCCGCTCGGCATCACGCTGCGCCAGCTGATCGAGCTGGCCGGTGGCGTACGCGAAGGTCACGAGCTGAAGTTCTGGACCCCGGGTGGCTCCTCGACACCGCTGTTCACCCAGGAGCACCTGGACGTGACGCTGGACTTCGAAGGCGTGGCTGCCGCCGGCTCGATGCTCGGCACCCGCGCGCTGCAGATCTTCGACGACTCCGTGTGCGTGGTGCGTGCGGTGCTGCGGTGGACGGAGTTCTACAAGCACGAGTCGTGCGGCAAGTGCACCCCGTGCCGCGAGGGCACCTGGTGGCTGGTGCAGGTGCTGGAGCGGCTGGAGAAGGGCGACGGCGTCCCTGCGGACCTCGACCTGCTGCTCGACCAGTGCGACAACATCCTCGGCCGCTCGTTCTGTGCGCTGGGTGATGGCGCGACGAGCCCGATCACCTCCTCGATCAAGTACTTCCGAGACGAATACCTGGCCCACCTCGAGCAGGGCGGCTGCCCGTTCGACCCGGCCGCGTCGACTGCATGGGCGGACCCGGTGGTCGAGCTTGTCGAGACCACCCGCGAGGAGGCAGTCGACCATGACTGACGTGACGCTGAAGATCGACGGGGCCGACGTGACCGTGCCCGAGGGGACTCTCGTGATCCGGGCCGCCGAGGAGGCCGGGATCGAGATCCCGCGCTTCTGCGACCACCCGCTGCTGGCCCCGGTCGGCGCCTGCCGGCAGTGCCTGGTCGACATCCCCGACGCCGGCAACGGGCGAGGCTTCCCGAAGCCGCAGGCCTCGTGCACGATCCCGGTCGCCGAGGGCATGGTGGTGGAGACGCAGAACTCCACCGCGGTGAAGGCGCAGCACGGGATCATGGAGTTCCTCCTGGTCAACCACCCGTTGGACTGCCCGGTGTGCGACAAGGGCGGCGAGTGCCCGCTACAGAACCAGGCGATGTCCCACGGGCGGAGCGAGACCCGGTTCGAGGGGACGAAGCGTACGTTCCCGAAGCCCATCAACCTCTCGCCCAACGTACTGCTCGACCGTGAGCGCTGCATCGTCTGCCAGCGCTGCACCCGGTTCGCCGCGGAGATCCCGGGCGACCCCGGGATCGCGCTCATCCAGCGGGGCGCGCAGCAGCAGATCGGCATCGCCGACGACAAGCCGTTCTCGTCCTACTTCTCCGGCAACGTCATCCAGATCTGCCCGGTCGGCGCGCTGACCAGCGATGACTACCGGTTCCGCGCCCGCCCCTTCGACCTCGTCTCGACCCCGAGCGTGGCCGAGCACGACGCCTGCGGTGCCGCGATCCGCATCGACCACCGCCGTGGCAAGGTGATGCGCCGCCTCGCCGGCAACGACCCGGAGGTCAACGAGGAGTGGATCTCCGACAAGGACCGCTTCGGCTTCCGCTACGCCGTCCGCGACCGGCTCACCTCGCCGATGGTCCGTGAGGACGGCGAGCTCCGGCCGGCGTCCTGGCTGGAGGCCGTCGCCCTCGCCGCGCAGGGCCTGGCCGCTGCCGGCTCGGTGGGCGTGCTGCCCGGCGGCCGGCTGACGCTGGAGGACGCGAAGGCCTATGCGGCGTTCGCGCGCGACACGCTGCGCACTCCTCACCTCGACTTTCGCGCCCGCCCGCTGTCGGCGGAGGAGACCGACTTCCTGCGCACCCGGGTGGCGGGGACCAGCGTCACCTACGCCGACCTCGACGCCGCCGACCACGTCGTCCTCGTCGGCCTCGAGCCCGAGGACGAGGCCGGCACGCTCTTCCTGCGGTTGCGCAAGGCCAACCGCAAGGGGCTGCGGATCACCGCCCTGAGCGCGTACGCATCCGAGGGCTCCCGCAAGCTCGGAGCCGAGGTCGTGCTGACCGCTCCCGGTTCCGAGAAGGACGCGTTGTCGCAGGTCAGCGGGGTCACCGAGGCTTCGGTGATCCTGCTCGGAGAGCGCCTGGCCACCAGCCCCGGCGCCTACTCCGCAGCGGCCGAGCTCGCCGACCGCACCGGCGCCAGGCTCGCCTGGGTGCCGCGTCGCG
The DNA here is from genome assembly GCF_042798075.1 of Nocardioides sp. NPDC057772. Classification (NCBI taxonomy): domain Bacteria; kingdom Bacillati; phylum Actinomycetota; class Actinomycetes; order Propionibacteriales; family Nocardioidaceae; genus Nocardioides; species Nocardioides sp. NPDC057772. Next base: position 10,508 of record NZ_JBHVKN010000014.1, on the reverse strand, counting down.
CCGGCGACCGGGGCGCGGTCGAGGCCGACCTGCTCCCGGGCGAGGGTGGTCTCGACGCCGACGCCATGATCCGGCAGAGCGTCCGCGGCGGTCTCGGTGCGCTCGTCGTCGGCGGCGTCGACCCCGACGACACCGCCGACCCGGCTACGTTCCTGGCCGCCCTCGACCAGGCCGGCTTCGTGGTCAGCCTCGAGCAGCGGGTCACCGCCGTGACCGAGCGCGCCGACGTCGTACTCCCGGTCGCCGCCGCCTCCGAGAAGGCCGGCACGTTCGTCACCTGGGAAGGCCGTCGCCGCCCGTTCGAGAAGGTCTTCGACAAGCCCGCGGCCTACTCCGACGCCGAGGTCCTCGCCCACATCACCGCCGAGTTCTCACAACTGGGCGCCGAGTCCGCAGAAGTGGCGGACGAAACTGTCGAATCGTCACCCACAACTACCGACTCGGCCGCCACAACGACCGATTCGGCTGGATTCCGGCTGGCCACCTGGCGCCTGATGCTCGACAACGGGACGCTGCAGCGGGGCGACAAGGCGCTGGCCGCGACCGCACGGCCGGCATTCGTACGCCTCCCGGCAGCGCTCCACGAGAAGGTCGGTGACGTCGTGACGATCGCCGGTGACCGCGGGAGCTGGACGCTCCCGGCGCTCCCGGCGGAGCTGGCCGAAAACACCGTGTGGGTGCCGACGAACAGCTTCGGGCGCGGTGTCTGGGCGGACCTCGCCTCGCCGGGCTCGACGGTGACCATCGAGGGGGCAGAGCAGTGAACGGGCTGGAGCAGTTCGGCCAGGACCCCTGGTGGATCATCGCCATCAAGGTCCTGCTGGTCTTCGTGGTGTGCGTCGTGCTGACGCTGTTCAACATCTGGTGGGAGCGCAAGGTCGTGGCCCGGATGCAGCACCGCATCGGCCCGAACCGGCACGGACCGTTCGGTCTGCTGCAGTCCCTCGCCGATGGCGTGAAGCTCGCGCTGAAGGAGGACCTGACCCCGGAGAAGGCCGACAAGATCGTCTTCATCACCGCGCCGATCCTGGCCTGCGTGCCGGCGTTCGTGACGTTCTCGGTGATCCCGTTCGGTCCGGAGGTCAACTTCTTCGGGGTCCAGACGCCGCTGCAGCTGACCGACATGCCGGTCGCGGTGCTGTTCGTGATGGCGATCGCCAGCATCGGCATCTATGGGATCGTGCTCGGCGGCTGGGCCTCCGGCTCGACCTACTCCCTGCTGGGAGGCCTGCGCAGCAGCGCTCAGATGATCTCCTACGAGGTGAGCATGGGCCTGGCGCTCGTCACCGTCTTCCTGATGGCCGGCAGCCTGTCCACGAGCCAGATCGTCGCGGCCCAGCAGGACTGGTGGTTCGGTGCCCTGCTGCTGCCGTCCTTCCTGATCTACTGCATCTCGATGGTCGGCGAGACCAACCGTGCGCCGTTCGACCTCCCCGAGGCCGAGGGTGAGCTGGTCGGTGGTTTCCACACCGAATACTCGAGCCTGAAGTTCGCGCTGTTCTTCCTGGCCGAATACATCAACATGGCCACCGTCAGCGCGCTCGCCACGACGCTGTTCCTCGGCGGCTGGCGGGCCCCGCTCGGCCTCGGCACGATCTGGGCCGGCGCCAACGAGGGCTACTGGCCGGTGCTGTGGTTCTTCCTGAAGATGTTCTTCTTCATCTGGATCTTCATCTGGCTGCGCGGCACGCTGCCGCGGCTGCGCTACGACCAGTTCATGTCGCTCGGCTGGAAGGTCCTGCTGCCGGCGAGCCTCGCCTGGATCGTCGCCGTGGCGGTGATCAAGATGGCCGCCATCCAGGGCGGCTTCAGCCCCAACTGGATCCTGTTCGGCTTCGGTCTGGCCGTCACAGCAGTCGTGGTGCTCGGCTTCCTCAACCGGCTCCCGGAGAAGGAGGCCCAGGTCAGCACGCCGGCCGGCGGCTTCCCGACCCCCGCCCTGCCGCGGGGCGGCGCCGTGCGAGGTGCCGCACAGCCGCTCGTGTTCGGCCCGCCGGCGAGCGCCAACGGCGTCCGCACTTCGACAGGCTCAGCACACCGCATTCTTCCCTCTCCTGAGGAGGCAAAGTGAGCAACGACGACCGCACGTTCAAGGAGCGTTTCTGGGACCCGGTCAGCGGGTTCGCGGTGACGTTCGGGACCCAGTTCAAGAAGCCGGTCACCGAGCAGTACCCGCAGCAGAAGGAGCCGACCGAGGAGCGCTTCCACGGCCGCCACCAGCTCAACCGGCACCCTGACGGACTGGAGAAGTGCGTCGGCTGCGAGCTGTGCGCCTGGGCCTGCCCGGCCGACGCGATCTACGTCGAGGGCGCGGAGAACACCGAGGAGGAGCGCTACTCGCCGGGCGAGCGCTACGGCCGCGTCTACCAGATCAACTACCTGCGCTGCATCCTGTGCGGGCTGTGCATCGAGGCCTGCCCGACGCGGGCGCTGACGATGACGAACGACTACGAGCTCGCCGACACCTCGCGCGAGAGCCTGATCTACGAGAAGCAGGACCTGCTCGCGCCACTCGAGGACGGGATGGAGGCGCCTCCCCACCCGATGTTCCTCGGCAACGACGACACCTCCTACTACGCGCCCGAGCCGAAGGAGTCGGCCCGATGAGCTTCGTCATCCTCGCCTCGATCATGGTGATCGCGGCGATGGGCCTGCTGTTCGCGCGCAAGCCGGTGCACGCCGCGCTGTCGCTGGCGGTCGTGATGATCGGGCTGGCGATGATGTACGCGACGCTGGAGGCACCGTTTCTGTTCGCGGTGCAGATCGTGGTCTACACCGGCGCGATCCTGATGCTGTTCCTGTTCGTGATCATGCTGGTCGGTGTCGACACCTCCGACACCCTGAAGGAGACGATCGCGGGGCAGAAGGTGCTCGCGGCTCTGCTCGGCATCGGCCTCGGGGCGACCCTCGTCGCGGGCGTCGGCCAGGCCAGCATCGCCACGATGCGCGGGCTCTCCAGCGCCAACGAGGGCGGCAACGTACAACGCCTCGCCGACCTTCTCTTCTCCCGCTACGTGATCGCCTTCGAGGCGACCAGCGCGCTGCTGATCACCGCCGCGATCGGGGCGATGGTGCTGGCCCACCGGGAGCGGATCGACCCGAAGCAGAGCCAGACCGACCTGGCCCGGAAGCGGGTCGCCGACTACGCGAAGAGCGGCAAGCACCTCGGCCCGCTGCCCCCACCGGGCACCTTCGCGCGCCACAACAGCAACGACACCCCGGCGCTGCTGCCGGACGGGTCGCAGAGCACGAAGTCGGTCCCGGCGATCCTCGCGGGTGGGGCGAACGGCACGAGTGACGAGGGGCAGGGCGAATGACAGACAACACCACGGCGTACGTCATCTTGTCCGCCATCCTCTTCACGATCGGCACGATCGGGGTGCTGACCAGGCGCAACGCGATCGTCGTCTTCATGTGCGTCGAGCTCATGCTCAACGCGGCCAACCTGGCCCTGGTGGCGTTCAGCCGCATGCACGGCAACCTCGACGGGCAGGTGACGGCGTTCTTCGTGATGGTCGTCGCGGCCGCTGAGGTGGTCGTCGGGCTGGCGATCATCATGACCATCTTCCGCACCAGAAACACGGCTTCGGTCGACGAGCCAAGGATGCTCAAGTGGTGAATCCTGTCGAGGCCAGCGGCGTCTTCTCGCTGATCTGGCTGGTCATCGCGCTGCCTCTGGCCGGCGCTGCCCTGATCCTGATCGGCCGGCCGCTGGCGCCGGCACTCTTCGACCGGATCGGGCACTGGCTCGCGGTCGTGCTTGCGGGTGCCTCCTTCGTGCTGTCGCTCGTCCTCTTCATCGCCGCCCTCGGGCGCGACGAGGAGAGCAGGCAGGTCGTCCAGCACCTCTACACCTGGTTCGACACCGGGGACCTGAGCGTCGGCTTCGACCTGCTCTACGACCAGCTCTCCAGCCTGTTCCTGCTGCTCATCACCGGTGTCGGCACGCTGATCCATGTCTACTCGGTCGGCTACATGGCCCACGACGAGCGGCGCACCCGGTTCTTCGGCTACCTCAACCTGTTCCTCGCCGCGATGCTGATGCTGGTGCTGGCGGAGAACTACGTCGGCCTCTTCCTCGGCTGGGAGGGCGTCGGTCTGGCGTCCTACCTGCTGATCGGCTTCTGGCAACACAAGCCGTCCGCGGCCGCTGCCGCCAAGAAGGCCTTCGTGATGAACCGTGTCGGCGACATGGGGCTCTCGCTGGCGATCGCGCTCTGCTTCGTCACCTTCGGGTCGACCTCTTTCTCCGCGATCGACATCAGCGAGACGTCCACGACGACCCTCAACTGGCTCGGCATCCTGCTGCTGGTCGGCGCCTGCGGAAAGTCCGCCCAGGTGCCGCTGCAGGGCTGGCTGCTCGACGCGATGGAGGGCCCGACCCCGGTGTCGGCGCTGATCCACGCGGCGACGATGGTGACCGCTGGTGTCTACCTCATCGTCCGCAGCAGCGCGGTCTTCGACGCTGCCGAGGCCGCCTCGACCGCGGTCGTGGTCGTTGCCCTGGTGACCATCATCTGGGGTGCCGCGGTGAGCTGTGTGAAGGACGACATCAAGAAGGTCCTGGCCGGCTCGACGATGAGCCAGATCGGCTACATGATGCTCGCCGCCGGGCTCGGCGGGCCGGGCTACGCGTTCGCGATCTTCCACCTGCTCACCCACGGCTTCTTCAAGGCCAACATGTTCCTCGGCGCCGGCTCCCTGATGCACGGCATGAACGACGACGTGAACCTCAAGCACTACGGTGCCCTCAGCCGGGCGCTGCCGGTCACGTTCCTGACCTTCGCGATGGGCTACCTGGCGATCATCGGCTTCCCCGGCTTCGCGGGCTTCTGGTCGAAGGACAAGATCCTCGAGGTCGCCTTCGCCGAGAGCTGGCTGGTCGGCATCATCGCCCTGCTGGCCGCCGGTGTGACCGCGTTCTACATGACCCGCCTGATGATGCTCGCCTTCTTCGGCCGCAAGCGGTGGCCCGAGGGCGTACACCCGCACGAGTCGCCGCGGATCATGACCGGACCGCTCGTCGTCCTGGCCGCGCTGTCGGTCCTCGGTGGTGTCTTCGCGCTCGGCGGCTGGATCGAGCACTGGCTCGAGCCGGTCGTGGCCATCGGCCACGCCGAGCACCACGGCCCGCTCCCGGTCTGGGCGACCTCGGTCCTCGCGGTGCTCGTCGTCGCCATCGGCGTCGCGGCCGCCGGGTTCGTCTTCGGGCGCCGACCCACCACGACCGAGCCGACCCGCTACCTTCCGGTCCCGCACGTCGAGGACGTCGTGGTCCCGCCCGGGATGGCGATCACCCGCGGCGCGCTGGCGACCGACAGGTACGCCGTCGACGGCCTGATGAGCGGTGGCCCGATCGCCTTGGCGGCGATCGCCGGTGAGCTCCGCAAGGCTCAGACCGGCTACGTACGCTCCTATGCCCTCTCCGTCCTCGGCGGCACTGTGCTGGTGACCCTCGCGATCCTGGTGGTCAACTGATGCTGACAACTCTCGTCCTCATCCCGTTCGTGGGCGCGCTGGTCACCGCGGTGATGCCGGCCCGGCCCAAGCTGTGGGCCTTCGGCTTCGCGATCGCCACCCTGATCGCCGGTCTCGTCACGATGTTCACGGCCCCCGACACCGACGTCGTCTGGATGGAGCCGCTGGGCGTCCACTGGGCGCTCGAGATGGACGGCTTCGGCAAGCTGATGGTGCTGCTGACCGTCACCCTGGTGCCGCTGGTGATGGTGGCGGCGGTCAAGGACCACGACAAGCGGTGGTACGCCTGGGCGCTCGCCCTGGAGGCCTTCGCGCTGCTCACCTTCCTGGCCGCCGACCTGTTCGTCTTCTACATCGCGTTCGAGGCGACGCTGATCCCGGCGTACTTCATGATCGGCCAGCACGGTGGGCCGAACCGGGCGAAGGCCGCGCTCAAGTTCTTGATGTTCCAGCTCGGCGGCGGCCTGGTGCTGCTCGGTGCGCTGATCGGGTTCTTCGTGGTGTCCTCGGAGGCCGGTGCGCCGTCCTACCTGATCAGCGATCTGGCCCAGCTCGACATCGGCACCACCGCCGAGCGCTGGATCTTCGTGGCCATGTTCATCGCGTTCGCGGTGAAGGCGCCGCTGTTCCCGGTGCACACCTGGCTGGCCGACACGACCGAGCAGGCGACCACGCCGACGTCGGTGCTCCTGGTCTGCGTCCTCGACAAGATCGGCACCTTCGGCATGATCCGGCTCTGCCTGGGTCTGGTGCCGGAGGCCTCCGCCTGGGCGACGCCGGTCGTGATCGTGCTGGCGCTGATCTCGATCGTCTACGGCGCGGTGCTCGCGATCGGCCAGGACGACCTGCTCCGGCTGATCGGTCTGACCTCGCTCTCGCACTTCGGGCTGATCACCCTGGGCATCTTCGCCGCGACCCGCGAGGGTCTGGTCGGCGCGATCCTCTACATGGTCAACCACGGTGTCGCGACCGCGGCGATGTTCCTGATCGCCGGGTTCCTGATCACCCGCAAGGGCACCGCCTCGATCTCGTCGATGCGGGGGCTGGAGAAGGCCACCCCGGTGCTCGCCGGTACGTTCCTGATCGCCGGACTGGCCACCGCGGGCCTTCCAGGGCTGTCCCAGTTCGTCTCCGAGATCATGGTCCTGATCAGCGCCTTCGACTACCACTGGCTGGTCGGCGTCATCGCGGTCACGGCGATCGTGCTCGCCGCGATCTACGTGCTGTGGGCCTACCAGCGGATCTTCACCGGGCCCGCCCAGCTGTCCCGGAGACCGGTCCGTGACCTCGACCGGCGGGAGGTCGGCGTACTTGCGCCGCTGCTGGTCGCGCTCTTTGTCTTCGGCTTCGTCCCCGGACCGCTGATCTCGGCGGCCCAACCGGTCGTGGCTCCTCTTGTTGATGTCATCCAGGCAGGTGAGTGACGCGATGTTCGAGTCCCCCGGAATTTCGTACGCCACCCTCTGGCCCGTCCTGCTGGTGCTCGGCGTCGCGTGCGCCGGTGTCGTCGTGGAGGCCTTCGCGCCCCGCGCCGCCCGGTTCAACGCCCAGGTGTCGTTGGCGCTGGCCGGGCTCGTCGCCGCCCTCGCCGGGACGGTCGCCGTCGGTGCGGGATCGGCACTGGGCGCTTCGACGGGCGAGGGCGCCCTCGTCATCGACGGTCCCGGGGTCTTCTCCCAGGGTCTGGTGCTGCTGGTCTCGATCGGCGGCGTCGCCCTCTTCGCCGAGCGCCGCCTCGACAACGGCGTGAGCGTCTTCGCCGGCCAGGCGGCCGCGCTGCCCGGCACCTCGGCCGAGCGCACCGCCTCCCAGCGGGGGCTGGAGCACACCGAGGTCTACCCGCTGATGATGTTCGCGGTCGGCGGGATGATGCTCTTCTGCATCTCCGGCGACCTGCTGATGCTCTTCGTCGCCCTCGAGGTGCTCTCGCTCCCGCTCTACCTGCTGACCGGTCTGGCGCGGCGTCGCCGGCTGCTCTCCCAGGAAGCGGCGCTGAAGTACTTCCTGCTCGGCGCCTTCTCTTCCGGCATCTTCCTCTACGGCCTCGCGCTGGTCTACGGCTTCGCCGGCTCGATGTCCCTGGCCGAGATCGGCGAGGCGGCGGCCGCCGACGGCTCCAGCCCGCTGCTGCTCCTCGGCATCGGCCTGATGGCCGTCGGCATGCTCTTCAAGACCGGTGCGGTGCCGTTCCACTCCTGGACGCCGGACGTCTACCAGGGGGCCCCGACGCCGGTGACCGCCTGGATGAGCGCGGCCACCAAGATCGCGGCGTTCGCCGCGATGCTCCGGCTCTTCTACGTCGCCTTCGGCGCCGAGGGCGAGATCTGGCGTCCGGCAATCGGCGTCGTCGCGGTGCTGACCATGCTGCTGGGCGCCTCCTTCGCGATCGTCCAGACCGACGTGAAGCGGATGCTCGGCTACTCCGCCGTCGCCCACACCGGCTTCCTGCTCACCGGCCTCCTCGGCGTGCAGACCGACGCCTTCGGTTCCACCCAGGCGGTGCTCTTCTACCTGACCGCCTACGGGTTCGCCACGCTCGGCGCCTTCGCGATCGTCTCCCTGGTCCGTGGGCCCAACGGCGAGGTGGGCTCGCTGGACCGCTGGGCGGGCCTGGGTCGCACCAACCCGTGGGTCGCGGCGACCTTCGCCGTCTTCCTGCTCTCGATGGCCGGGCTGCCGCTGACCGCCGGGTTCATCGGCAAGTGGGGCGTCTTCGCCGCCGCGCTCGGCGCGGGCCAGTGGCCCGTCGTCGCGGTCGCGATCGGCTCCAGCATCATCGCGATCTTCTTCTACGTACGCGTCATCATGCTGATGTTCTTCACCGACGCGCGCGAGGACGTGGCCACGGTTACCACCCCGTCGTACGCCACCTCCGTGGTGATCGCTCTGAGCGCTGTCGCCACCGTCTTGTTGGGTGTAATTCCGGGCCCTGTGCTCAGCCTGTTGGTGGATGCGGGAGGATTCATCGGGTGAGCACCAGCGCACCCACCGACCGAGCCCCTGAACTCGCCCTCCCGATCACCGATCCCGAGCTCGAGCAGCGACTGCGCGCTCGGTTGGCGATCGTGGAAGAGCGGCTGGCCGGCTACACGCGGAGTCGTTCGCCGTTCGTCACGGAAGCGGCCACCCACCTGATGCAGGCCGGCGGCAAGCGATTCCGGCCGTTGCTGGTGCTGCTGGCCGCTGAGTGCGGCCCGAACAAGCTCGCCGACGAGGTCATCACCGCAGCGTGCGTCGTCGAGCTCACCCACCTCGCGTCGCTCTACCACGACGACGTCATGGACGAAGCGCTCGTGCGCCGCGGCGAGGACTCGGCCAACGCTCGCTTCGACAATCACGTCGCCATCCTCACCGGCGACTTCCTCTTCGCACGTTCCTCTGAGTTGACCGCCGAGCTCGGCCCGGACGCGGTACGCATCCAGGCGGCCACCTTCGCCAAGCTGGTCGAGGGGCAGATCCTGGAGGGCGTCGCGCCCGCCGAGGGGGTCGACCCGGTCGATCACCACCTCGAGGTGCTGGCTGGGAAGACCGGTGTCCTGATCGCCACCTCGGCTCTTTACGGTGCCCTCTTCGCGGGTGCCGACAAGGAGATCCAGGACGCCCTGGTCGCCTACGGTGACATCGTCGGCGTCGCCTTCCAGCTCTCCGACGACATCCTCGACATCGCCTCGGACGAGTCGGGCAAGACTCCGGGCACCGACCTCCGCGAAGGCGTCCCGACGCTCCCGGTGCTGTTCGTCCGCCGCGCGAACGATCCTGGCGACGCCCGTCTCCTCGAGCTGCTCGACGGCGATCTCTCCGACGACGCGGCCCTGGCCGAGTGCGTCGCCCTGCTCCGCGCCCACCCGGCGCTGGCCGAGGCCCGCGCCTACGTCCAGGCCCGAGCCGAGGAGGCCAAGGCCGCTCTGGCCCCGCTCCCCGAAGGTCCGGTCCGCACGGCCCTGGAGGCCTTCGCCGACATCGTCGCCGTCCGTTCTGTGTAAGCCGAGGCGCGATATTCGGTAAAGGGTTTCGACGCCCTGGCAGTACCGTTGCGACGTGAGTGAGCAGCGGCGTGGAGTGATGTTCGGCGCTGCGGCGTACGTCATGTGGGGCGCGTTCCCGCTCTACTTCCCGCTCTTGGAGCCGGCCGGTGCCTGGGAGATCCTGGGCCACCGGATCGTGTGGTCGCTGATCGTGGCCGGGGCGCTGGTGCTGATCGTGGGGCGCCGCAAGCAGGTGGCGGCGATCCTGCGCGACCGCCGCAAGCTGCTGCTGCTGACGGCGGCGGCCGCGGTGATCTCGACCAACTGGGTGACGTACATCTGGGGGGTCAACAACGGGCGGATCGTGGAGACGAGTCTCGGCTACTTCACCAACCCGCTGGTCACGATGTTGATGGGCGTGATCATCCTGCGTGAGCGGATGCGGAAGCTCCAGTGGGTGGCGCTGGGGATCGCGTTCGTGGCCGTCATCGTGCTCACCATCGACTACGGGCGGCTGCCCTGGGTCGCGCTGGTGCTGGCTTTCTCGTTCGGCACCTACGGGCTGCTGAAGAAGAGCGCGGGGGTCGGCCCGTTCGAGTCGCTGGCCGTCGAGACCGCCGTGACGGCGCCGTTCGCGCTGGCCCTGCTCATCGCTCTCCAGGCCACCGGGAACGGCACGCTCGTCGGAAACGGTGTCCTCCACGTACTCCTGCTGATCAGCCTCGGCGTCATCACCGTGGTGCCGCTGGCCTGCTTCGGCGCCGCCGCCATCCGGGTGCCGATGGTCACGATCGGGCTGCTGCAATACCTGGCGCCTATCCTGCAGTTCGCCGTCGGCGTCTTCATCGCCCACGAGGCGATGCCTCCTGGCCGCTGGGCCGGCTTCGCGATCGTCTGGGTCGCGCTGATCATCTTCAGCGCCGAGGCGGTTCACCACCGTCGCATGGTCCTGCGTGCGCAGGTCGCTCCGCTGAGCTCGACGGGCGTCTAGACCCGCCCGGCCGAGAGGTCACCCCCGCAGGCCGAGACGTCACTCAGGTCGGTCGAGACGGCACCTGGATGCCC
>NZ_JBHVKN010000013.1:35262-51543 GCF_042798075.1 Nocardioides sp. NPDC057772 | reverse complement strand
GGGGGGGCCGGGTGGGGGTTGTGGGCGCCGCCGGCCCACCCCCCCCGACCAAAGTGACGCTTCGGCCGACGGGAGTGACGCTTCAGCCGACGTACCTGACGCTTCGGCACCTGTCGTCGGGAACGTTTGGCCTGCGGTCACGTTCAAGGCTGCCGAAACGTCACTAGCGTCGGCCGAGGTGGCATCGCGTTGACCGCTCGGCCGACCGGTGTGACGCTTCGGCCAACCGGGCTGACGCCTCGGCCAACCGGTCTGACGCCTCGGCCGACGGGGCTGACGCCTCGACCGACGGGGCTGACGCCTCGACGGGGGTCAGCCGACCAGGTGAGGGTCGGGGGCGTTGACGAGGTCGCCGTCGATCCAGACGCTGCGTACGTCGGCGGGGGTGCCGAGGGCGAACATCTTGGCCAGGGCGTCGCCGGCATCCGCGGCGTGGGCGAGGCCTACGTCGAGCGGGGTGCTCGGGGCGGGCTTGATCCACTGGGCGTCGAAGCTGCGGCCGACGGAGAAGTCTCCGACCGAGGCGCCGAGGCCGAGTGCCTCGGCGCCGGCGACCGTGGCCAGGTGGAGGAGGTGGGTGGGGGTCAGGGGGTGGCCGGCCTCGCCGAGGAGCTGCTGGGCGACGTACGCTCCCAGGCCCTCCTTGAGCAGGGAGAACCCGGTGCCGGCGCCGACGTCGGAGCCCATCGCGACGCGTACGCCGTGGGCGCGGTGGCGGGCGAGCGGGAAGAGGCCGCTGCCGAGGGCGGCGTTGCTGGAGGGGCAGTGCGCGACCGCGGCGCCGCGGGCGGCCAACAGGGCGAGCTCGGGGTCGGTGGGGTGCACGTTGTGCGCCAGGACCGTGCCGGGGCCGACCAGACCGTGGCGGTCGTAGGAGGTCACGTAGTCGCAGCCGCAGAGATCCTCGACGGTCTCGATCTCGCGGGTGTTCTCGTTGACGTGGGAGGTCAACATCGCGCCCGGCACCGCGCGCAGCACGTCACCGCACGCCCCGAGCAGCGGCTCGGAGCACGACAGCGAGAACCGCGGCGTCACGGCGTAGCGGGCCCGGCCGACGCCGTGCCAGCGGGCCGCGAGCGCGAGCGACTCCTCCCGTGCTCGAGAAGGATCGGTGAACAGGTCCTTGCGGATGAGCCGGTCGCTGACCACGAGGCCGCTGGTGATCCGCAGCCCGACCCGGGCGGCCTCTGCGAAGACCGTGTCGACGGCCGGAGCGAAGTGGCTGCCGAAGACCAGGGCCGTGGTGGTGCCGGCGCCGACCAGGCCGCGTACGAAATCGGTGGCCACGCCCGCGGCGTAGGCGGTGTCGGCCAAGCGCGCCTCCTCGGGGAGGGCGGTCTGGTCGAGCCAGTCGAGCAGCGGCATCCCGAGGCCGCCGATGACGCGTACCTGCGGAAAGTGCACGTGGGTGTCGACGAATCCGGGCAGCACGAAGCCGCCGGAGAGGTCGACGACCTCCTCCTGGGGGCGCTGTCCGCGCAGGTCGGCGAAGGACCCGCGGGCGCGGATCACGCCGTCGCGCACGAGCAGGGCGCCGTCCTCCTCCGTGCGGAGCTCGCCGCCGGAGAACGGGTCGGAGGGGGTGTCGAGGAAGGTTCCTCGGAAGAGCGTCATCGTGGGGTTCACCTTGGTTGTTGTTCGGTTGATGCGGGCTGACCCGCGAAGAGCTGCAGCAGCCGCGCCGCGACGCTGACCGCGATCGTGGCCGGCTCCTTGCCACCGAGATCCGGGAGGCCGATGGGGGTGGTGATGCGGGCGATCGCCTCGGGGGTGTGCCCCTCGTCGGCGAGCTTGGCCCGGAACCGGCTCCACTTGGCACTCGAGCCGATCAGCCCGATCGACGCCAGCTGCCCGGCGCGGAGAGCCGCGTCGCACAATGCGGCGTCCTCGGCGTGGTCGTGGGTCATGATCAGGACGTGGGTGCCCTCGGGGAGCTCGCCGATAACGAGCTCGGGCAGCACCGGAACCTGGTGGACATGGATGCCGGCGACGGCGTCGTCCAGACCGCGCAGGTGGTCAGACGAGAGTTGGGCGGCGCGGGAGTCGACGAGGTGCAGCTCGAGGTCGTGGCGGGCCAGGATGCGCGCCAGCTCGACCCCCACGTGGCCCATCCCGAAGATGGCCACCGACGGGACCACGGGCAGCGGCTCGAGCAGCAGCTCGACCTCGCCGCCGCAGCACTGCACGCCGTGCTGGTAGGGCGCCTTGTCGGAGAGCGACACCTTCAGGCTCTCCGGCACCCCACGATCCTCGGCGAGCATCGCCCGGGCGCGCTCGATCGCGACCGCCTCGAGGTTGCCGCCGCCGACGGTGGCCCAGGTGCGGTCGGCCGAGACGACCATCTTGGCCCCGGCCTCGCGCGGCGAGTGCCCGCGCACGGAGGTCAGGGTCACGAGTACGCCGGGAACCCGCTGCTCGCGCAGCCGCTCGACGGCCTTCAGCCACTCCATGTGATCACCTCTCCCCGGCCATGGCCGGCTCGGTGCCGGCGTCGCTCGGCTCAGGGGCCCGCGGCGTACGTGCCTTGTCGAGGGCCCAGTAGACGGCCTCCGGGGTCGCGGGGCAGCCGAGCACGACGCTGGTGCCGGCCGGGCCGAACGCGGCGGCCGCCTCGCGCAGCGCCTCGCGGACGGAGAAGGCGAGCATCAGCGGGGGCTCGCCGACGGCCTTGGAGCCGTAGACGGCGCCCTCCTCGTGGGCCTTCTCGAGCAGCGTCACCCGGAAGTCGTCGGGCATCTCGGAGAAGCTCGGCAGCTTGTAGGTGCTCGCCGCCTGCGTCGCCAGCCGGCCACGGTTCGGGCCGTCGGAGGTGTCCCAGCGGAGGTCCTCCAGGGTCAGCCAGCCGGCGCCCTGGACGAAGCCGCCCTCGATCTGGCCGATGTCGATCAGCGGGCTCAGGCTGTCGCCGACGTCGTGGACGATGTCGACGCGCCGCAGCGTGTAGGCACCCGTGAACCCGTCGACCTCGACCTCAGCGGCCGCCACTCCGTTGGCGAAGTACTTGAACGGCTCGCCCTGCATCACGTTGGGATCCCAGTGCAGACCCTCGGTGCGATAGAAACCGGCCGCCCACAGTTGCACTCGCTGGTGGTAGGCCGTGTTGACCAGCTCGTTCCAGCCGATCTCCCCGGAAGCAGGCGAGAGGCCGCGGACGACGCCGTCCTCGATTCGTACGTCGTTCGGGCTGATCCCGAGCACACCTCCGGCCACCTGGGCGAGCCGCTCGCGGATCTGCTCGCAGGCGTTCTTGATGGCGGCGCCGTTGAGGTCGGCGCCGGAGCTGGCCGCGGTCGCCGAGGTGTTGGGCACCTTGTCGGTGCGCGTCGGCGCCAACCGGACCCGGGACAGCGGCAGGCCGAGCGCGGTGGCAGCGACCTGGAGCATCTTGGTGTGCAGGCCCTGGCCCATCTCGGTGCCGCCGTGGTTGATCAGCACCGAGCCGTCCTTGTAGACGTGGACGAGGGCGCCGGCCTGGTTGAACGCGGTCAGGTTGAACGAGATGCCGAACTTCACCGGCGTCATCGCCAGGCCCCGCTTGGTGTGCGGGTGACGGCGGTTGAAGTCGGCGATCTCCGCACGGCGGCGAGCCACCTCTCCGGACGAGGCGACCTGGTCCCAGCAGGCCGCCAGCCGGTCGGCCTGCCGCACCGGCTGGCCATAGGGTGTGGTCTGGTTCTGCTGGTAGAAGTTGCGGCGCCGCAGCTCGAGCGGGTCGATGCCGAGCAGGGGCGCGCACCGGCCGAGCAGGTCCTCCATGACGAGCATGCCCTGGGGGCCGCCGAAGCCGCGGAAGGCGGTCTGCGAGGTCTTGTTGGTGCGCGCGACCCGACCGTCGACACGGATGTTGGGCACCCAGTAGGCGTTGTCGATGTGGCACAGCGCACGGGCCAGCACGGGCTCGGAGAGGTCGAGACTCCAGCCGCCGTCTGCGGTGAGCGTGGCCTCGAGAGCGACGATGTGGCCCTCGTCGTCGAACCCGGCCCGCCAGGTGCTGTGGAAGCCGTGGCGCTTGCCGGACATGGTGATGTCCTGGGTGCGGTTGAGGCGCAGCCGCACCGGCCGGCCGGTCAGCGTGGCACCGAGCGCGGCGATGGCCGCATAGCCGTGCGGCTGCATCTCCTTGCCGCCGAACGCGCCACCCATCCGCAGGCACTGGACGGTGACCTCGTGGCTGGGCACACCGAGCACGTGGCCGACGATCTCCTGGGTCTCGGAGGGGTGCTGGGTGCTGCTGTGCACCAGCACCTGACCGCTCTCGTCGACCAGCGCCAGCGACACGTGGGTCTCGAGGTAGAAGTGCTCCTGACCTGCGAACTCGAACTCGCCCTCGAAGACATGAGCGGCGCTCTCCAGCGCGGTCGCAGCGTCGCCTCGGGAGAGGCTGCGCGGTGTGCCCTGGAAGCTCTCCGCCGCGATCGCCTCCTGCACGGTGACCAGCGAGGGCAGCGGCTCGTAGTCGACCTCGACCGCGGCGGCGCCCAGGCGGGCGGCCTCCTGGGTCTCGCCCAGCACCCAGCACACCGCGTGACCGTGGAACATCACCTCGGTGGGGAAGAGCGGCTCGTCGTGCTTGACGCCGGCGTCGTTGATGCCGGGTACGTCCTCGGCGGTCAGCACGCGCACGACGCCGGGCACCCGGTAGGCGGGGGCGGTGCGGAGCGCGGTGACCATCGCGTGGGCGTGCGGCGCCTGGACCGGCCAGGCGTGCAGCGCGCCGGCGATCCGTCCGACGAGGTCGTCGGTGTAGAGCGCCTCACCGGTCACGTGCAGCGCTGCGCTCTCGTGCGGGAGCGGGATCCCGACGACGGGGTTGTCGGGGCGTTCGGACAGGGCACTCATGCCAGTGCCTCCTCCAGGTCGACAGGACGGTGGGTGTGGAACAGGCGCAGCAGGGACTGGCCCAGCATCGCCGCGCGGTAGGACGCGCTGGCGCGGTGGTCGTCCATCGGGGTGCCCTCGGTCGCGAGGACCGCTGCGGCGCGGCGTACGGACTCCTCGGTCCAGGGCCGCCCGACCAGGGCGTCCTCGGTGGCGACGGCACGCAACGGGGTGGCCGCCACGCCGCCGAGGCCGATCCGGGCGCGGACGACGGCGCCGTCGGCGATCTCCAGCGCGTAGCCGACGGCCACGCTGGAGATGTCGTCGAAGCGTCGCTTGGCGATCTTGTGGAACCCGACGACCGGAGCCAGCGGCAACGGCAGCCGTACGCAGCGGATCAGCTCGTCGGCGGCGCGGACCGTCTCCCGGTAGCCGGTGAAGTAGTCGGCCAGCGGGACGACCCGCTCGCCGCGCGGCGAGGCCAGCACGACCTCGGCGTCTAGCGCGAGCAGCGCCGGCGGGGCATCGCCGATGGGAGAGGCGGTGCCGATGTTGCCGCCGATCGTCGCGCTGTTGCGGATCAGGCGCGAGGCGAACTGCGGGAACAGCTCGGCCAGGAGGGGGACTCGGCCGTTGAGCTTGCGCTCGATCTCGGTCAGGGTGAGGGCCGCGCCGATCTCGACATGGCCGGTCCGGAAGGAGAGCTCGCGCAGCTCGGGCAGCCGGTCGATCGCCACGACCAGGGGCGCGCGACGGCCGCGGATGTTCACCTCGACGCCCCAGTCGGTCGAGCCGGCGACGACCTGGGCCTGCGGCCACTCGGTGATCAGGTCGAGCGCCTCGGTGAGCGTCTCCGGGCGTACGAACTCGGCGCCGTCGACCGCGATCCGGGTCGGACGCGGCTCGGGCGGAGGCTGCTGCTGGCGCGCTGCGAAGGCGTCGTCGGCCTCGGGGGCGCCGAGGGCGTAGGCGGCGTCGCGGATCGGCCGGTAGCCGGTGCAGCGGCACAGGTTGCCGCTCAGCGCGTGCAGGTCGACGCCGTTCGGGCCGTGCTCGTGGTCGCAGGCGTCTCCGTCGGCGGACGGTTCCCGGCTCGGGCGGTAGTACTCCGCGGCGAGGCTGCAGACGAAGCCCGGCGTGCAGTAGCCACACTGCGACCCACCGCGTACGGCGAGCTCCTCCTGGACCGGGTGCAGGTCGTCGCTGGATCCGAGCCCCTCGCTGGTGACGACCTCCTGGCCGTCGAGGGCTGCGATCGGGACGAGGCAGGCGTTGATCGAGGTCCACTCGGTCGGCGAGGTGGTGCCGGGGCGGGCGACCAGGATCGAGCAGGCGCCGCACTCGCCCTCGGCGCAGCCCTCCTTGGCGCCGGTCAGGCCACGGTTGCGCAGCCAGTCGAGGGCGGTGGTGTGGGTGGCGACCCCGGTCAGGGGCACCTGGTCCCCGTTGACCGTGACACAGGGGGCGCTGGGATCGGTCATGGCTGGCTCCGGATCGGGTTGCGGGTGCGGGCGCTGTGGATGGGGTTGGCGTCGCGGAGGAAGTCGTCGAAGCGGTGGCCGGCGATCTTGGCGATCTCGATCAGCGCGGCTGCGTGCTCCTGGCGTTCGCAGTTGCCGAGCCGGGCCCGGCCCTCGGCCAGGATCCGGTCGAGCGAGTCGGAGTCGCGTACGGAGATGACCAGCGGGAAGCCGAAGCGATCGTGGTAGGCGTCGGTGAGCGACGTCAGCGCCTCCTGGTCCGGCTCGGCCAGGTGGGTCAGGCCCTTCGAGGACTGGTCGCGCAGCGACTCCTCTCCGACCAGCCCTTCCGAGACCAGCCGCGAACCGAGCTCGGGGTAGGCCTCGATCAGCTCGCGCTGCTCCTCCACCGAACCGCTGAACAGGGCGTCCTGGAAGGCGCGGCGCAGGGCGTGGGTGTCGGCGAACGGACGCTGCTCCCAGGCCCTCTCCACCATCCACCGCGGTCCCTGGAAGAGACCGTCGAACGTCTCCACGAACTCGGTACGTCCCATCTGGTTGACCTGGTCGAGTCGGACGCCCTCGCCGGGCTGGCCGGCGACGGCCGGCCCGAAGTCGGGGCCGACGTGGTGGAACAGGACGTTGAGCAGGATCGCGGTCAGGCTGCCCAGGGTGATGCCGCTGCCGAAGATGATCTCGGCCCAACCCGGCACGGCCTGGGCGACCTCGGGCTGTGCGGTGACGTACATGGCCAGGCCCACGCTGGTCGCCACGATCACCACGTTGCGGTGGTCGTGGAAGTCGACCTTGCTGAGCGTCTGGAAGCCGACGACCGCGACCGTGGCGAACATGGCCAGCGCGGCGCCGCCGAGGACCGGGTGGGGGATGCCGGCGACGATCGCGCCGACCTTGGGAAGCAGTCCGATGACGACCATGATCAGGCCGGCGGCGGCGACGACCCAGCGGCTCTTGACGCGGGTCAGCCGGACGAGGCCGACGTTCTCGGCGAAGCAGGTGTAGGGGAAGGAGTTGAAGACGCCGCCGACGGTGGTCGCCAGGCCGTCCGCGCGCAGGGCGCGAGCGATGTCGTTGCGGCCGATCCGCTTCTCCACGATCTCCCCGGTGGCGAAGACGTCACCGGTGGTCTCGACGGCGGTGATCAGCATGACGACGATCATCGACACGATCGCCGCCGCGGAGAACTGTGGCCAGCCGAAGTGGAACGGGGTGGTGACCCCGACCCAGTCGGAGCTGGCGACCGCGTCGAAGTGGGCGTCCCCGAGAGCCCACGCGACCAGGGTGCCGACGACGAGACCGACGAGCACGGCGACGGTGGCCATGAAGCCCTTGAAGACGCGCTGGATGACCACGATCAGGGCCAGGGTGCCCAGGGCGTACGCCAGGTTGCGGCCGCTCGTCGGGTCCGAGGTCGGGCCGGCGCCACCGGTCGCGTCCGCGGCCGCGACGGGCAGCAGCGCGATGCCGATGATGGTGATCACCGAGCCGGTCACGACCGGCGGGAAGAACCGGATCAGTCGGCTGAAGTAGGGGGCGATGAAGAAGGTCGCCAGGCCGGCGACGATCACCGCGCCGTAGATCACGAGCAGCCCGTCGGTGCCGCCGCCGGCGGCCAGGCCGATCGCGATCATGGGTGAGACGGCGGTGAAGGTGACGCCCTGCAGCAGCGGGAGACGTACGCCGACCTTCCAGAAGCCGACCGACTGGATGATCGAGGCGATGCCGCAGGTGAACAGGTCGGCGTTGATCAGGTGGATCAGCTCCTGCTGATTCAGCCCGATCGCGTTGGCGAGCAGGATCGGCACGATCACCGCACCGGCATAGAACGCGAGCACGTGCTGGAGGCCGTAGACGGCGAGCTTGCCGGCCGGCAGTACCTCGTCCACGGGGTGGGTGGGGCCGGCACCGACCTTCTTCTGGGGCCGTATCGACCTCAGGACTGCTCTCGCGTTCATCCTCACACCTTTCTCGGGGGCGCCCTGGCGGGCAGGTGAGCTGTGACTAACACCACAGCCTGGTCTCTTCGGTCCCCGAGCGGCACCCGCCGATCATCCGAAGATGGGGCCTGCGTCGATGCGGCCTTTGTGTGAACCTCCAGGATGGCGTGCTGGCTGTTTCGGGGCGGTTTCGGTGGGGTGAAACACCGCTCTGAGCTCGCGTGTAACACGCTGTTCGTAGGACTACCCGGCCGTTGCGAGAGGGCGAGTAGTCCTACGAACGACGTGTTACACGGGGCGGTCGGCGCAGCGCGAGGCTCAGAGCGATCGGAGGGCGAGGAAGACGTCGACGCGGTCCTCCATCGTGGTCAGGTCGCGGCCGGTCAGCTCCTCGACCCGGGAGATCCGGTAGCGCACGCTGTTGACGTGGAGATGGAGCGACTCGGCCGTGCGCGTCCACGATCCGGCGTACGTCAGGAACCGGTCGAGCGTCCGCACCAGATCGCTCCCGGTGCGCTGATCGTGCTCGAGGACGGGGCCGAGGACGCGCTGGGCGTAGGTGCGGCGGATGTCGTCGGGGACGGTGGCGAGCAGCAGTACGTGAGAGGTGACCTCCTCCGAGCTGGACAGCGCGACCGCACCACCGCCGGAGCGGGCGACGCGGTGGGCGAAGCGCGCCTCCTCGAGCGCGCCGGCCAGGGCGTCGAGGCCGCTCTCGCCGCTCAGTCCGACCGACAGCGAGCCGCGGACCAGGGCGGGAGCCAAACGTGACAGCGAGCGTCGCAGCTGGTCGGTGAGGTCCGGGCGGGCGGGGAGGAAGGCCACCGCACAGCCGTCGCGGGCGCTGGCGACGACGGACGGTCCCAGGCCGAGAGCCACGTCCTCGAGCACCGCGGCCACCGCGTCGGGTGGGCCGCCGGGTCCGAGCTCGGCCATGGCGAGGACGAGCGGCCGGTCGGGATCGAGGCCCGACTGGCGCAGGCCGGCGGCGATCTCGGCAGGTGAGGCGCCGGCCTCCAGATGGGCCAGAGTTGCGGCCGCGAGCGGCCGCCGGACACGGAATCCCTCGTCGCGTCGCGAACGGTCCAAGGCGGTGATGGCCCCGAACTCGTGGACCATGTCGAGGTCCTCCCGAGGCCAGGTGGTGTGGTCGCCCTCGACCGCGACGGTCCAGCCGGTGACCCGGTCGGCGAGGCCGGACCCGACGGGGAACAGGGAGAAGCGATGGTCGCCCACCTCGGCCACGGCGGGCAGCATGTCGGCGGTCAGGAAGCGGCGGGTCAGGGCATCGACCGTCTCGGGATCGAGCTCTCCGGGACCGGGCACGACGTGGCGGCCGCTGGCGGTGAGCACCCGGCACGCATGGCCGATCTCGGAGGCCACCCGGGCGGCCAGCTCGTCGAGGCTGCGGCCCGAGGCGATGGCGGAGAGGAGCTGGCGCTGGCGGGCCAGGCTGGCCGACATCCGAGCGCTCTCGCCGGCGGCGCCAGCGGCCGCGACGTACTCGGTGACGTCGGCGAACGCCACGTCGCCGGGCACCTCGACCAGGGCGACCTGGTGGCGGCGGCAGGCCTCGACGAGGTCGTCGGGCACCGCGCCGAGAAGGGCCGCGCCGGCGAGCAGGCAGGTGGCGCCGCCGGCGGCGATCGAGGACACGAACGTCTCGCTGTCCTCAGGGCCGCGGCGCCAGACGAGACCGGTGAGCACGAGCTCGCCGCCGTTCAGGTAGCGGCCCGGCTCGAGCAGGTCGATCGTGATCGTGCGCCCGACCGGCCGCTCCAGCGAGCCCTCGGGTGCATGCAGCAGTCGCAGGCCCAGGCTGGGCGTCTCCAACAGTTCTGCCAATAGCACGGTGCCTCCACGGTCCGCCGGTCCGAAGCCGCGTCTTGGAGGAACGTACAACGCCCGCGTACGTGCGTGCGAGGCCCGTTGTCGTTTCTTCACCAGTTTGCAGCCTGCGCCCCGGCCGGGGTTGACGTGACTCCGCTCACATCCTTATATTTCGAATGTCAGAAAGCAAATTCCGCAATACGGAAGGAATGGTGAGGATGTCCCACCAGCTCCGCTACGAGGTGAACTGCTCGATCCTGTTCACCGAGCTCCCGCTGCTCGAGCGCCCAGCGGCGGTGAAGGCCGCCGGCTTCGACGCGGTGGAGTTCTGGTGGCCGTTCGCCGAGGCGGTGCCGTCCGACAGGGACGTGGACGCCTTCGTCGCCGCCGTGCAGGACGCCGGGGTCCAGCTGGTCGGCCTCAACTTCTTCGCCGGCGACATGCCTGCCGGTGACCGCGGCCTGGTCTCCTGGCCGGCCCGGTCGGCGGAGTTCCGCGACAACATCGACGCCACCGTCGGCATCGGCGAGCGGCTCGGCTGCACCGCGTTCAACGCGCTCTACGGCAACCGGGTCGAGGGGGCCACCCCCGAGGCGCAGGACGAGCTCGGCGCCGAGAACCTCGCCCTGGCCGCCCGGTCCGCAGCCCGCATCGGCGGCACGGTGCTGGTCGAGCCGGTCAGCGGCGCCGACCGCTACCCGCTGCTCACCGCCGCCGACGCGGTGGCCGCGATCGACCGCGCCGGCGAGCCCAACATCGGCCTCCTCGCCGACCTCTACCACCTCGCCGTGAACGGCGACGACGTCGACGCGGTGGTCGCTGCGTACCCCGCCCGCATCGCCCACGTCCAGATCGCCGACGCCCCGGGTCGCAACGAGCCCGGGACCGGTGACCTTCCGCTCGAGCGGCAGCTCGCCGCCCTCGAGGCGGCCGGCTACGCCGGCTGGGTCGGGCTGGAGTACAAGCCCGCCACGACCTCCGCCGACAGCTTCGACTGGCTGCCGCGCGACCGGCGCCGCGCCGCCACCACGACTCGCTGACCACGCCCTGACCACCCCGCAGGAGAGATCATCATGACCAACATCGCTTTCATCGGCCTCGGCATCATGGGCAGCCCGATGGCCGTCCACCTGGCCGAGGCGGGCCACACCGTCGCCGGCTACGACCACTCCGTCGAGCGGGCGAAGCCCCTGGTCGATGCGGGCGGCCGCGCCGCCGAGTCCACCGCCGACGCCTGCCGCGACGCCGAGGTCGTCTGTGTCATGGTGCCGGACTCGCCCCACGTCGAGGAGGTCCTCGCCGCCGAGGGCGGGGTGTTCGAGAGTGCCCCGGCCGGTGCGCTGATCATCGACTTCTCCAGCATCCGGCCCGACGTGACCGCGGCCCTCGCAGAGCAGGCCACCGCCCACGGCTTCCGCATCCTCGACGCCCCGGTCTCCGGTGGCGAGGCCGGCGCGAAGAACGCGGCCCTCTCGATCATGGTCGGCGGCTCGGCCGACGACTTCGCCACCGCGAAGCCGCTCTTCGACGCCGTCGGCAAGACCATCGTCCACGTCGGCCCGAGCGGCGCCGGCCAGACCGTCAAGGCGGCCAACCAGCTCATCGTCGCCGCCAACATCCAAGCGCTCTCGGAGGCGGTCGTCTTCCTCGAGGCGTACGGCGTGGACATCAAGGCCGCCCTCGAGGTGCTCGGTGGTGGGCTCGCCGGCTCGGCGGTGCTCAACCAGAAGAAGGAGAACATGCTGACCCGCTCCTTCCGGCCCGGCTTCCGCATCGACCTGCACCACAAGGACATGGGGATCGTCACCGCCGCCGCCCGCGAGGCCGGCGTCGTGGTCCCGCTCGGCTCTCTGGTCGCCCAGCTGATGGCGAGCGCGCGGGCCAACGGCGACGGCGGCCTGGACCACTCCGCCCTGCTGCGGGGCGTCGAGCGGCTGAGCGGCTCCGCCACGAAGGGGGAGAGCTGAGATGGTACGCATGCGCGCGGTCGACGCCGCCGTCCTGATCCTGGAGAAGGAGGGCGCGACGCAGCTGTTCGGCCTCCCGGGTGCCGCGATCAACCCGTTCTACAGCGCGATGCGTGCGCACGGTGGTCTCGACCACGTGCTCGCCCGTCACGTCGAGGCGGCGTCTCACATGGCCGAGGGCTACACCCGGGCGAAGGTCGGCAACATCGGCGTCTGCATCGGCACCTCCGGCCCTGCCGGCACCGACATGATCACCGGTCTCTACTCGGCCTCCGCAGACTCGATCCCGATCCTGTGCATCACCGGTCAGGCGCCGGTCGCGAAGCTCCACAAGGAGGACTTCCAGGCCGTCGACATCGCCGCCATCGTCGGCCCGCTCACCAAGATGGCGGTCACCGTGATGGAGCCCGCCCAGGTCCCGGGCACCTTCCAGAAGGCGTTCCGGCTCATGCGCGAAGGACGTCCCGGCCCGGTCCTGATCGACCTGCCGCTCGACGTCCAGCAGGCCGAGATCGACTTCGACATCGAGACGTACGAGCCCTTGCCGATCGCCAAGCCGGCGGCCAGCCGTGCTCAGGCGGAGAAGGCACTGACGATGATGCTGGCCTCCGAGCGCCCGCTGATCGTCGCGGGTGGTGGCGTGATCAACGCCGACGCCGCCGACCTGCTGGTCGAGCTCGCCGAGGTCACCGGGGTCCCGGTCGTCCCGACGCTGATGGGCTGGGGCACGATCCCCGACGACCACCGCCTCAACGCGGGCATGGTCGGCCTCCAGACCTCGCACCGCTACGGCAACGCGACCATGCTGGCCAGCGACTTCGTCCTCGGCATCGGCAACCGCTGGGCCAACCGCCACACCGGGTCGGTCGAGACCTACACCCGGGGACGTACGTTCGTGCACATCGACATCGAGCCGACCCAGATCGGCCGGGTCTTCGCACCGGACTACTCGATCGTCTCCGACGCCCGTGCGGCGCTGGAGGTGCTCGTCGAGGTCGCGCGCGCCTGGGCGGATGCCGGGCGGATCCCGGACCGTACCGCCTGGGCCGAGGAGTGCGCCGAGCGCAAGCGGACGCTGCACCGCAAGACCCACTTCGACAACGTCCCGATCAAGCCGCAGCGGGTCTACGAGGAGATGAACCGCGCCTTCGGCGCCAACACCCGGTACGTCACCACGATCGGTCTCTCCCAGATCCAGGCCGCGCAGCTGCTGCACGTCTACCAGCCGCGTCACTGGATCAACGCTGGTCAGGCCGGTCCGCTCGGCTGGACCCTGCCTGCCGCGCTGGGGGTCGCGACCGCCTGTCCCGACGGTCAGGTCGTCGCGCTGTCGGGCGACTACGACTTCCAGTTCCTGATCGAGGAGCTGGCGGTCGGCGCGCAGTTCAACATCCCCTACATCCACGTCGTCGTGAACAACTCCTACCTCGGCCTGATCCGCCAGGCCCAGCGCGGGTTCGAGATGGACTACTGCGTCCAGCTCGCCTTCGACAACGTCAACAGCCCCGAGGTCGACGGGTACGGCGTCGACCACCTCAAGGTCGCCGAGGGACTCGGCTGCAAGGCGATCCGGGTGACCGACCCGTCCGACCTCGGTGCGGCCTTCGAGAAGGCCAAGGCACTGATGGCGGAGTACCGCGTGCCGGTGCTCGTCGAGGTCATCCTCGAGCGGGTCACCAACGTCTCGATGGGCGTCGAGATCGACGGCGTCGTCGAGTTCGAGGAGCTGGCCGAGCGTGGTGAGCACGCCCCGACCGCGCTCGTCCCCCTGGACTGAGGACGCGTTCACGTGGTTCGCGTGCTCGTCGCCTCCGACAAGTTCAAGGGATCGCTCACCGCTGCCGAGGTCGCGGCGGCGGTGAGCGTGGGGATGCGCCGGGGGCGTCCCGACGTGGTCGTCGACGCGATCCCGGTCGCCGACGGCGGCGACGGCACCCTGGCGGCGGCCGAGTCCGCCGGGTTCACCCTGGTGCCGGTCACCGTGACCGGGCCGACCGGGAAGCCGGTCGGGACCGCGTACGCCCGGCGTGACGACACCGCCGTCGTCGAGCTCGCTGACGCGGCCGGGCTGGCCCGGCTGCCGGGTGCGCCGGACCCGTTGGGCGCCTCCAGCCTCGGGGCCGGCCAGGTCATGGCGGCCGCGATCGACGCGGGCTGTCGACGCGTGGTGCTCGGGATCGGCGGCAGCGCCAGCACCGACGGGGGTGCGGGTCTGCTTCGTGGGCTCGGTGCCCGGCTGCTCACCGCGTCCGGGGATCCGGTCGGGGAAGGCGGAGCGGCCCTCGAGCGGGTGACCCGGCTCGAGCTCGATGACCTCCGCCGCCGGGTCGAGGGGATCGAGATCACCGTCGCCTGCGACGTCGACAACCCCCTCACCGGACCCCGCGGCGCGGCCGCGGTCTACGGGCCGCAGAAGGGCGCCGATCCCGACCAGGTGCCGCGCCTCGACGCCGCGCTCGACCATTGGGCCTCCGTCGTCGCAGAGGCGACGGGTGCCGATCTCCGGGACCATCCTGGTGCCGGTGCTGCCGGGGGTGTGGGGTTTGCCGCCGTCGCGCTCCTCGGTGCCGAGCTCCGCTCGGGGATCGACCTCGTGCTCGAGCTGGTCGGCTTCGCCTCCGGGCTGGACGGCGCGGCTCTCGTCGTCACCGGCGAGGGGGCGCTCGACGAGCAGACCCTGCACGGCAAGGCCCCGGCCGGCGTCGCCGCCACGGCCGCCCGCGCCGGCGTCCCGGTCGTGGCGGTCTGCGGGGTCAACCACCTGGACCACGACCGGCTGCGGGCGGCCGGGATCAACGCTGCGTACGCGTTGACGGACATCGAACCCGACCACCAGCGCTGCCTGACCGACGCAGCGGCCCTGCTCGAGCAGATCGCCGAGCGGATCGCCGCCGACCATCTGATCAAGGAGGACGCATGAACGAGCGGCGGGATGCTCACCGAGGTAACTCGGTGAGCGGTCACCTCCTTCGTGGAGTTCCGCGAGGGGAGTGCATCGAGACCGAGGTGACTCGGTCAGCATCCGAGGAGGACGCATGAGACTGCTCAGTGTGGGACCGGCGGGCGAGGAGCGCACGGCTGCCCTCGACGACCAGGACATTCTGCGCGACCTGTCGGCTGTGGTGCCGGCGATCGACGGCAGTCTGCTCGGCGACCCGGTGCGCCTCGCGTCGGTGCGGGAGGCAATCGCGTCGGGCCGACTTCCGAGGGTCCCCGACGGCACCCGGATCGGACCGCCCGTGGCGAGGCCCGGCAAGGTCGTCGGGGTCGGACTCAACTACGAGGACCACGCCGAGGAGGCCGGAGCAGCGATCCCGGAGGAGCCGGTGGTCTTCCTGAAGCCGTCGACGTCGATCGTGGGGCCTCACGACGAGATCGAGCTGCCACCGGGGTCGACGATGACCGACTACGAGGTCGAGCTGGGCGTGGTGGTCGGGCGCAGGCTCTCCCGATGCCGCGACCCCCGGCAGGCGCTCGCCGCGGTCGGCGGCTACCTCACCGCCGACGACGTCAGCGAACGAGCCCGGATCGCGGCCGGGCCGACCTGGGCGAAGGGCAAGTGCGCCGACACCTTCACCCCGATCGGCCCGTGGCTGGTCACCTCCGACGCCGTGGGCGACCCGCAGGCACTGACCCTGGAGCTGTGGGTCGACGGCGAGCGGCGACAGCACGGGACGACCGCTCGGATGGCCTACGGCGTCGGCGAGCTCCTCGCCTTCCTCAGTACGCTGATGACACTCGAACCCGGCGACCTGGTGCTGACCGGGACGCCTGGCGGGGTCGCAGCGTTGCGGCCCGAGCCCCGGCCCTTCCTGCGGGAGGGGCACGTGGTGGAGGCCGAGGTGGCCGGCCTCGGCCGCCAGCGTACGCGGGTGGTGGCGGTCGAAGCGGCAGTCGATGAGGCGGAGGTGAGGGTGTGAGTCGAGATCTCGATCTCGTCATCCGGGCAGCGCGGATGGTGACCCCGGACGGCGAGAGGTCAGGCGCGGTCGGAGTGCGTGACGGGAAGATCGTCGCCGTCGACGCGGGCGACCTGACGGCGGCCCGCGTGGTCGAGCTCGCCGACGACGAGGTGCTGATGCCTGGCGTCGTCGACGCCCACGTGCACGTCAACGACCCCGGCCGGACCGAGTGGGAGGGCTTCGCCTCCGCGACCCGGGCAGCAGCCGCGGGTGGGGTCACCACCTGCGGTGACGCCGAGGGGATCGATGTCGAGGTCGTACAGCGGCCACGGGTGAAGGGGTTCCAGCC